>CALELH010000621.1 GCA_937902595.1 uncultured Myxococcales bacterium | reverse complement strand
TGAACGACGCCTCCTCCAGCTTTGTGCGCATCCCTTGGTTCATTATCGGACTGGTCGTAGCGCTGTGTATTATCAGCGTCCTCAATCTTCACTCTACCAGCTTGGGCGCGACGAGCGACGTTCACCTAAGACAGTTGGGGTGGATGGTGCTCGGCTTTGTCGTAATGCTGACCGTCGCGGTGTTGGATGAGCGATTGGTTCAAGAGGGAGTTTGGTTCTTCTACGGTGCGGTGGTCATCCTCCTAGCGTTGGTCCTCGTCTTCGGGGTCAAGGTCAACGGCGCGACTCGATGGCTTGATCTGGGAGTCACACGTTTTCAGCCTTCTGAGTTAGCCAAAGTCGCGGTCATCCTGGCGCTGGCATCATGGTTTCAACATGCCGGACGTCCAGATGGGTACTCCTTGAGAGATCTGGTACCGGTCGCTGCCATCCTCGGAGTCCCTATGTTTCTCATCTTAAGAGAGCCAGATCTGGGACACACGCTCATGCTCTTATTTATCGGCGGGACGATGGTGTCGTTTGAGAAATTGGAGAGGCGGGCCCTGATCATATTGAGTGTGTCTACCGTTCTTCTCGCGCCGGTCATCTGGACCACAGTGTTGAGGGATTATCAAAAGGATCGAGTGCTTACATTACTAGATAAGAACACGGATGCGTTGGGTACGGGGTGGCATGCGCGGCAGGCGCAGGTCGCTGTCGGTAGCGGCGGTATGTTCGGTAAAGGACACGGAGAAGGCACGCAGGTCGCGGGAGGGTTTCTCCCGGAGAATCACAATGACTTTGTCTTTGCCCACTTGGCTGAAGAACAAGGTTTTTTCGGAGCGAGCGCGGTGTTGCTTCTCTATTTCCTCTTGATCATCGCCGCGTTGCAGTGCGCTGGTCGCGCTAAAGATCGATTTGGTGCAGGGGTTGCGGTTGGCGTCGCGGCGCTTATCTTTTGGCATGTGATCATGAACGTTGGGATGGTTTTGAACGTTTTACCGGTCACGGGTGTGACCCTACCTCTGCTGAGTTACGGAGGTACGTCAGCGCTCACAGTGATGTTTGCTATCGGTTTATTGTTGAATATCGACAAGCGACGAAGCATGTTTCGGACTCAGATAGATTGAAAGACTCAGGGAGGCGACCTATGGGTAGCTATGTAGACGTAAAAGACGGTGATTTTCAGGCGCAGGTACTCGACAGTGATTTGCCAGTGCTCGTGGACTTTTGGGCACCTTGGTGTGGCCCATGTCGCGCTATCGCGCCACATGTTGAGGCGCTCGCTGGTGAGTACGAGGGTCGGGTGACCGTCGCGAAGGTCAACGTTGACCAAAACCAGCAATATGCGACTCAGTATGGTGTACGTGGTATCCCCGCGTTGCTCGTCTTTAAGGGCGGCCAGTTGGTGAATCAAATCAACGGTCTGCCTCCAGGAAACCCGATGAAGGGCCTGCGCGACTTGGTCGACTCTGCCCTCGCCTAAGCGGTCTTTCGCATGGAATTGAGTGGGGGGCATCGTGCGCGATGCCCCTTCTTTTTTTTATCATGAGACGCTTCGCGATATGATCGCCTCCACCATGACATTCGGAGAACAGCGTCAGGCTGGTTCGAGTGCCCTAAGAATTCGCTTCAAGGAGCTTACGGAGTGGAACTGATCCTCATCATAGGGGCGGCGATTTACGGCATCGCTGCCTGCGGTTACTTGTACGCTCTCTGGTGGACAGAGACAGAGGAGCAACCGAAGGCTCGTTGGTTCCTATGGGCGGCCACCATCTATTGGGTCCCGGCGTTTGTGGTTGGCGCCGCTCACTATCAGCTCTGCACGGGGACGCGTCCCTGGTTGATCGTCTCCGCTTGGTTTCTCGGACTTCTTTACATCATCTTGGATCGACGGTTCAGTCTCGCCGCCTTGGGTAGCTTCGTCACGGCGCTCGCGACGCTGCTCTGTACCTTTGCTTTTCTTGTGTCTCCGGCGGACGAACCCGTCTTGTCCGGTCCCTTGGCTGACTGGGTTCTGTGGATTCACATAGCGCTCGCCTTCCTCGGCGTGATTGCCTTTGGCTTTGCCTCGGCCTTCTCGGTCTTGCACCTCATAGCGGCTCGACTCATCAAACAAAAGAGTCAGGGGGTACTGAGTCAGAAGCTTCCCCCGCTTGAGATTCTTGACCACTTCTCTCTTCGGTCTGTCACCATCGGGTTTCCGTTCTATACGGTCGCGCTGTTTCTCGGCAGCATCCAAGCCGTCCGCCATGGGACTGGAGAGATCAAGCTGACTTATATCTTCGCCGCGGTCTCATGGGTGATCTATGCGATCGTTCTCCAGGCACGAATTACGGCTGGCTGGCGAGGACGCAGGGCCGCTCAATTGACGCTCGCTGGCTTGATCGCCGCGCTGATCGTGGTGGGTCTTTACAGTACGGGAGCTGGCTAATGCAGCTCTTGGTACTCGGCTTGAGCCACAAGACCGCGCCTCTTCAACTTCGCGAGCGTTTTGCGATCTCCGAAGACGAACTAGCGCAGGCAGCTCATAAGGCGTGTCAGGCAGGCTTCAGCGAATCCTTTGTTGTGTCGACCTGTAACCGAGTCGAGTTTTATGTCGCCGGAGAGGACGTCTCAGAAAAGGACGAATGTCTGACTGAGGTCATGGCTCATGTTGGGAACGCGGGGGTTGGGCAGCTTCGCCCCCACGTCTATCGGCATCAGGGAGTCGACGCAATTGTGCACCTCTTCCGAGTCGCGGCGAGCTTGGACAGCATGGTGGTCGGTGAGCCGCAGATCTTGGGCCAATTGAAGAACTCCTTCGAACGCTGCCGACTCGCCGGGGTCACCGGGCCAGCCCTCAATAGGGCGGCTGAGCGTGCCTTCGCGACAGCCAAGAGGGTGCGGACGGAGACTGGGATTGGTCGACACGTTGTCTCGATAAGCAGTGTCGCGATTCAGTTAGCTAGACAGATCTTCGGAAAATTGGGCCAAAAGACAGCGGCCCTGGTTGGCGCAGGCAAGATGGGAGAGCTCGCGGCTCGGCATCTCGTTGAGGCCGGTATCGCGGAGCTCTTCGTCGCGAACCGCAGCCCCGAGCGTGCCCGCGACCTCGCCCATGAGCTGGGTGGGCATCCCCGAGAACTCGATGAGCTGCCCAGGTTGCTCACTCAGGCAGACATCGTGGTCACGTCAACGGGCTCTCGTCAGCCTTTGGTGGACCTACCCATGATGAAGGCCGCTATGAAGGCTCGGAAGTACCGCCCTATCTTCTTCATCGATATTGCTGTGCCGAGGAATGTCTCTCCAGCCTTAAACGAGCTGGACAACGTCTACGTATATGATGTTGACGATTTGAATGGGATCGCAGAGGCCAACCGTGAAGCTCGCATGGACGAAGCTGAGCTGGCGGAGCGAATGGTCATCGAGAACGCTCAGCGTTTCTTACAGGAGTTAGCTGGTCAGCAGGCGACTCCGACGATCGTCGCGCTGCGGGCAAGGGTCGATGAGATAAAGCAGGCCGAGTTGGAGAAGTCCTTCCGGCGACTGCGTGTACAAGATGACGAGACGCGCCGGGCTTTAGAGCAGTTGGCAGATGGCTTGGTGGCTAAGCTGCTACATGGAGCCATGCGCGCTCTAAAGCGGGGCAGCGCCGGGGGTCAGGTTCAGGAGACCATTGAGGTGGTACGAAAAATTTATCAGTTGGATGATGAGGAGCTGTCGTGACACTGCGCATTGGAACTAGGGGCTCGGCCCTCGCTTTGTGGCAGGCGAACCACGTCGCATCCCGCCTCGCAGAGGCGCATCCCGGTCTTGAGACTGAGATCGTGACCTTCAAGACGACGGGTGACCACATCTTGGATCGGCCGTTGGCCGAGATCGGTGGCAAAGGTCTGTTCACGAAAGAACTCGAGGTGGCGCTGGCCGACGGGGAGATAGAGATCGCCGTGCACAGTCTCAAAGACATGCCGACGGCGTTGCCGGAGGGCCTTGTCTTGGGAGCGATCCCGAATCGCGCCGATGTGCGAGACTGCGTGCTCTCCCGACCTGGCGAGCCCATGGAGCCGACCCGAGTGGGGACCGCGAGTCTTCGCCGAGCGTCCCTCGCGTTGAGGCGCTGGCCAGGCTGTGAGCTTGAGCCTATTCGTGGCAATGTTCAGACGCGTATGAATCGGCTCTTCGACACGGGGGAGCGTCGGATGGATGTTGTCATCTTGGCGATGGCTGGCATGCTCCGAATGGGGTATCCGGAGCAACGTCCAGACGTCTCCTTTCTCCCGCTTAATCCAGAGCAATGGATACCCGCAGTCGGCCAAGGAGCGTTGGCGATCGAGTGTCGAGAAGACGACACGGGAACTCTCGATACTTTGGCCGCGTTACACAACCCTGTCGTCGCCGCCTGCACGCAGGCGGAGAGACACTTTCTCCGCTCCGTAGAGGGAGATTGTCGAGTCCCCGTCGGGGCGAACGCGACCGCGGACCAGGGGCGACTCAGGCTGCGGGCGTTTATCGGAGCGACTGATGGCTCTGAGATCCTTGTGGAGACAGCGTTTGGAGAGGATCCTGAAGAGCTTGGCTGTTTGGTCGCTCAGCGCCTCCTCGACGCAGGTGGAGCTGAGATCCTCCGTGCACTGCGTGGTGATGCTTAATGCCCGGTAAGGTCTATCTGGTCGGAGCCGGTCCTTGGGACCCGGGCCTCCTCACGATTAGGGGCCGGGAGCTCGTCTCGCGGGCCGACGTCATCGTCTACGATTATTTGGTGAACCCTGAGCATCTTGAGGCCGCGTCGAGCGCTGCTGAGCTGCTTCCAACGGGCCGGCCGCCAAACCGGATGACTCAGGCCGAGATCTCCGCGCTCTTAGTGGAGCGCGCGAAGACAGGGGCTGAGGTTGTTCGCCTCAAAGGCGGAGATCCCTTCGTGTTTGGCCGAGGTGGTGAAGAGGCAGAGGTGCTGGTGGCGGCGGGCATCCCCTTCGAGGTGATCCCAGGGGTAACGGCGGCCATCGCCAGCGCCGCATATGCGGGGATCCCCGTGACACACCGAGGCTATGGATCGACTCTCGCTTTTTGCACAGGGCATTTCCGTGATGATGGGCCTGATGATGATGTTGATTGGGGGGCGCTCTCTCGAATGGACACCATCGCGTTCTACATGGCAGCGAAACGGCTTGGGCGTCTGCGTGACCGACTCTGCGAAGCGGGTCGCGATCTGACGACGCCCGTCGCATTAGTGCGTTGGGCGACCCGACCCGACCAACGGACGTTGGTGTCAACCCTCGGTGCTATGGTGGCCGACGCTGAAGAGGCCAAGCTTGAGCCGCCCTTGACCGTCATCGTGGGCGACATAGTGTCTCTGCGTGACCAGATCGGCTGGTACGAGCATCGACCTCTGTTCGGCCAACGGATCGTGGTCACGAGGAGCCGTCCACAGGCCGGCGTCTTCGCGCACAGACTCCACGAGCTGGGTGCCGAGGTCCTCGCGTGCCCAACCATCAACTTTGATGGGGTTTTTGATGATCGCGTAGCGGCGGCTTTGGGTGAGCTTGGCTCATACGACTGGGTGCTCTTTACGAGCGCGAACGGCGTAGACTTCTTTATGGAGGCGTTGGATCAGAGCGGTAGAGACAGTCGGGCCTTCGGTGGAGCGCGCATCGGATGTGTTGGACCGGCGACGGCTCGCCGACTCAGCGGCTATGGCCTTAAGGCGGATCTTGTCCCTGAGACCTTCGTAGCAGAGGGTCTTATCGAGAGCCTCACGGGGCTCGGTGTGTCCGGCGCTCGGGTGCTGATTCCTCGCGCCGAGGTCGCCCGTGATGTACTCCCTGACACGCTCAAAGAGCTTGGTGCAGAGGTACGCATTCTACCCATCTACCGGACGACCGCAGGTGACGTGCCTGCGGCGACTCGCGCCCGAATTGAAGCGGGTGATTTTGACGTCGTAACGTTCACCGCTTCGTCTACAGTTGAACATTTTTGCCGCTTGTTCCGTCCTGAGGTTCTGACAGCTATTCAAGAGAGGGTGATTGCGGCCTGCATCGGTCCCATTACAGCCAAAACTGCGCAGTCGATGGGATTTCGCGTTGACGTTACCGCAGAGGAATATACGATCGCAGGGCTTACAAGTGCCCTCTCAAACTGGGGAACGTGGTCTAACGACACGTAGGAGTTGAGAATGTGGAATAAGAATCTCGTGAGGACATCCTGTTGGGGGACGTTACTCGCCCTGATGGTCATTCCGATGGTCAGTATGGCCGAGCCAGCGGTGGCTGATGCGACCGCTAAGGAAGAGCTCGCCCGAGCCCGTATTTGCACCGCGAAGGCGGGTAATAATTATCACCAGTTTGGTCTGAAGCTTAAAGAGAGGCTCAAGGGCCTGGTGGATGTGGAGGTGCTGGCGACCCTCGGGAGCTGGGAGAATCTGGAGCTTATCGACGATAACCCTCGTCGTTGTGACGCCATCATCGCTCAAGAAGACGCGTACACTCTGTACCGGTTTGAGAAGACAAAGTCCGATCTGACGATGGACAGAACCGCGACTTTATTCCACGAGTACGCGCATCTAGTGTGCGGTCGAGGTGTGAAGGCCAACAGTCTGGCGGAGCTCGATCCTGAGAGCACGGAGATCGTCGTGAACAAGTATGGCTCTGGATCCTATATCACTTGGCGTTTGTTTAGGCGTCTGAACCCCGAGCACAAGAAGTACAAGATTCTTGAGAAGAACGTCGATGAGGCGATGCTCCGCATCCTCGACATGGGACGTCCCGCGTGTTTCTTCTACGTATCGGGGATTGGTGGCAACACGTTAGGCGAGGCGAACAGCGTCTTTGGCGACCAGCTGAAGCTGATCTCGGTGCATGATCCAAAACAAGAGCGACCAGTAGGCTCTGAGAAACGTCAAATTTACCGATCGGCGCAGTTACCTGCGGCTCGCTACCCGAAGCTCGCGCCGAAGGGAGTGAAGACCCATTCAGTGTCCGCGGTGTTCTTTACGAGCCCCGAGTGGAAGGCGCGTCACCCGAAGGCGTCCCAGAAGCTATCCTCTGCTCTGCTGTCTTTGATTAAAGAAGGTCGCTGACGGCTGGCGCTTACTTCGATCTTTACCGTTGGATCTCGCTCTTGGTCATCCGTGGGCTTCAACGGCTAGGACACCGGTCGATTCACAGCCGGATTTGCTATGAGGCAGGGTAATGCGCGCACACTCCGTAAGTTGCTGATATGAAAAGACTAAATGTGCAAGCGTTTTACGCCTGCTCGCTTCAGCTAACTCCGTTCGCAACAAAATAAAATTCAAACATGAAATATTGTCTAGGTCTGATCTAGAATAGTGCCGGGTTATACCGGCAGGGAGGGGTCCGTCTGCGCTAGCCGAGTGTGGGCAGCCTCGCTGAGGGGTCGGAGAGACCAAACTTTAGTGATGAATGGGCCCGAGACCACGCGCGCGTGGCACGAGGGGGGTTAGACTATGTTTCGTATCGTTGGAGGGTTCGCCCTCAGTGCATTGATGTTCTTCGTCTTCGCGGCGCCTGCGTCCGCGCAGGATATTGAGCAAAACGAAGTGAAGATCATTCCGTACTCACAGATTGATCCACGCTTGCCGCATCCAGCGCACAGCGGAGCCCGCATTACGCTCAAGGCGATGATTCGTCGGGCGGACTGTAACGCCGGCTACAATGTCTGGTGGGACACGAACTTCAACGGTAACTTCGATGATGACTTCAGTCGCGAGGTTAGCAGGAACAACACCACGGACGCGGTCTGGGATATCGGTCGAAACTTTCTCGTCCCTGACGTGGATCGAGACACATCTCTGAACGTGAACGTCCGCGTCCGCAATCGTTGTAACAATCAGGACAAATTCGCGACGATGCGCCTGTTCATCTACGACTTTGAACCTTCAAATGACCCAGTGAACTGGTCCGATGAGCAGATTGAGATCATGACTCAGATGGGGATCCAGGAGGCGCTCTGGAATATCCATCGCACCATGGGAGGCTTTTCGGCCAGAAACACTACTCTCGAGGCACATGATCAGTATGCTGAGGCGACGGGCATGTCCCTATGGGCGTTTACGATTAACGGCCACCAGCCAGCATATCCGCCCGAGAGCATGGGTGAGTTTCTACTCGGTGTGTTGCCCGACGGATTCATCGATGAAAACGCTGAGCGTTGGCATAACGACCCCTATGCCGAGAGCGCCATGCGCATGACGAACTACCTGGCCGCGCGAGGTGCCTTGAGAGGTATCCCTGGTGGTGAGGAAGAGACTGAGTGTGGATATATGCCGGACGGTCGAGTTCGTGTCAGCTGTGGCTTGAATGGTTCGGGCCGACTGGATAACCCGGGTGAGAATCAAGGTGCCTACGCCAAGAGTTCTGCCAATGTTTATCGCATGGGGGTGGCGCTCGGTGGACTCTCCACTGTCTTACCTGCGCTCAACAACACCCCGCTCCGTGTCGGCAATGGGAACATCCGCGGTAACGATTGGGAGTGGTACATCCAGCAGATGGTGGACCAACTCGGTGCTCAACAGATCGACTGCGGCGATGGCGAAGGTGGTTGGCTTTACCAAGACTTCAATGGGTGCGGCAACGCTGGACACAGTGATGCGTCTACGACTCAGTGGGCCTATATCGGCCTGGAGAGTGCTGAGATCGCGGGTGGTCCTTACGGTGTATTTGTCAACAATCGGCACAAGTACCGAATCGCGCAGAACCTGATTCGAAATCAGCGTGGTGATGGTGGCGCTGGATACCGTTCAAGCAGCGGCCGTGGCGACTTTAAGCTGACTGGAGGGTCTCTAGTTGGTGCCCGCTGGTTAGGTATTCACCAGTTTAATTCAAACGACGGTGCTGTGGCGTTCCCGGGACGCAGCGGGCACTCTCGTGGAACACTGCGGCAGTCCTACGATAGATATGTGTCCCACCTCGCAAGCAATTGGAATAATCGCTTGAGCGTCGGTAGCCACTGGGCAGATAGCATGTGGCGTGAAGGTGACCGCCACTGCGGTAACCGCAACGCGGTGTACAACGCTGGTCGGTGCGGTAGCAGCTACGCGATGTACTCGCTCCAGAAGGGCTTCCGCACGGGTAGCCCCGAGCTCGAGGAGGTGGGTAACCATGATTGGGTGCGAGAGTTCAACTCTTACTACGTCCGCGCTCAAGACCGGCATCACTCGGGCAATAATGCGATGCATAATTACTCTATCCAGGGTCGAATCCAGGACGATTATTGCGACAACCACTCGGTCACCTGTTCATATGGTGGGGGCCGTCTCGCTCAACCCATGGGCGCTCTGGTTCTGACTCCGTCGATCTTTAATCCAAAGCCGGTTGCGATCGCAGAGGTGGTACCGGATGAGGTCACGGCAGGGTGTGCGGGTGGTAATAGCGGACTCGTAGAGTTTATTCACGGTGACTCATTTCACCCTAACCCTGAGAGTCGCATCGTCGCGTATCGTTGGGATGTAAACGATCAGGACGGACTCTGGTGGGAGGGAGGCGGAGATCCCGATTTCGAGACACCTGATGGTGACGGTAACTTCTCTGACACCTTCGAGTTTCGGTATCCGGTCGCGGGTAACTACACCGCGACCCTGCAGATCGTCGACAACCTAGGACAGGCAAAGACAACGACGGTCCGTGTTCGGGTTATCGCCGCAGCGAACGTGGCGCCCGCGGCGGCCCACGGTGGTCCGTACGTCGTAGAAGAGTTCGGGAGTCTTGAACTCAATGGTTCGGGAAGCGATCAGAACGAAGGCTGTGGAGATGAGATCTCGATCACCTGGGATATCGATGGCGATGGTCAGTATGACGACGCTCAGGGTGCGAGGCCGACCGTGGTGTGGGGTGTCATGCAGGGTCTCAGGCGTGACCAGCCCAACCCTGTAAGCATTCGAGTGACGGACAGCGCCGGCGAGAGCGCGACCGCTGATACAACACTCACTATCTATCCAAGGGAGCCTGTCGCTGAGGGTAGAGCCCAGCCGAATCCTGCTGCATGCCAGCAGGAGGTCGTCTTCGATGGCAGCCAGAGTTATCACCCCAACCCACAGCGCTCTATCGCGCGCTATGACTGGAACGTTGATGGAGAAGATGGCTTCGACGGCGTAGGTGAACGCTACACGTTCGCCTATCAGAGTTTTGGAACCTATGACGTAGTCCTGCGCGTAACCGATGATCTGGGTCGTACTGATGATGTCGGCTTCCAGGTCGTCGTGAATCAAGGTAACCGCGCTCCGGTCGCCCGAATCGCAGAGGCGGCGTACGTCGTACTAGAAGGTGATGACCTCGTGCTAGATGGCCGTGGTTCTTCGGATGATGACCAGCCTTGCGGCGACTCTATCGTCTCCTATGAGTGGGACATTAACGGCGATGGTGATTTTGATGATCAAGGTCTAGACGCGACGGGCGCCAACCCGACCATACCTTGGGCTGTTGTGCTGGCGAATATGGACGGCCCGGCAGATCGAGATTCCGGTCTTCCATCGAATACGGTGAGGTTGAGAGTTACGGATGAGTTCGGTGTGTCTTCAATCGCGACCACAGAGGTCGCGCGCTATGAGGCACGTCCCATCGCGGTGGTTACGCAGACGCCAGACCCAGCGGCCATCGGTCAGCGCACTGGTCGCGCCGTTGTCACATTGGATGGGCGTGAGAGCTTCTCGCCTGTTCCCGGCAACACAATTGAGTCTTACGAATGGATCTTCGACAGCGCGGACCAGCCGGCCGCGAACGCCGCTCCAGACGCTCGGCAGCCGGCGAATGATTTTCAAAAGGTCTTCCCTCTGCCTTTGGTGGAAGGCCAAATTCCACCGGTGTCCGCGTGGCTTAGAGTTACGGACAATACAGGAAGAACGAGCAATTGGACGCGCTATGCGGTCCGTTATGACATCCCGCCGACGCCGCCAACAGCTGACGCTGACCCCACAGATCCTCCCGAGGCCAATTACCATATCCTAGTGGGAGAGTCGGTGACCCTTGATGGCTCCCAGTCTCTGGATCCTGATCCAGAGGACTCGGTCACTACCTATAGATGGGACATCGCCTTCGCGAACGACTTCGAGGTCGACATCACACGAGCGAGCCAGGGCGGAGCACCGCCAGAGGCGAGAGTTGAGGTCTCTGCTCAGGCGCTCGCGGCGTTTGGTGCCGCGGATGCGGGCACGTACGTTGTTCGTCTGGAGGTCGAAGATGGGTTTGGTCTGACGGGTACGGATGACGCTGAGTTGACGCTTCACGCGGTCAACCCTGTCGCCGCCATCGTAGCGAACCCCAACCCCGTCGCCTGTGGTGCTCGAGTGAGCTTCGACGCGAGCGCGTCGAATCATCCACATCCTCAGATAAACATCGCGGGATATTCATGGGATCTAGACAATGACGGTGAGTTCGACGATGGCAATGGCGAGACCATTGCGCATCGCTTCGAACAGTTTACCTTTGGCAATGACCGCAATACTGTAGCGGTCCGCGTTGAGGACAGCCGAGGTAACGTAGGCACAGCGAACGTCGACGTGGCTGTCAATCTAGGCAATCGGCCTCCGAGCCCAACAGCGGGAGGCTTCCGAAACGATGACGCTGAGGTTATCGGCGCATATGCGATCTCTACGGGCGAGGGTGTGACTCTCAGCGCCGCGGGGAGCTCCGAGCCGGATTCTGCATGCGGTGACCGGATCGTCAGCTACGCTTGGCAGGTCAACGCCCGAGCCGTCGACAGCGGCGAGGCTGTTGAGCTGAGCTGGGCACAACTCAACGCTATTGGAATTAATGGAGTCGGTGAGTACGAAGTGCGCGTGACCGCGACGGACCGATTCGGTGCGACGCAATCCGCCACTCAGCGACTGCTCGTAGTCGAGGGCCCAACGGCTGTCGCTACGGCGACGCCAAACCGAACCGGTTGCTCAAATAATGTCACCTTCTCTGCTGAGAACAGCGTGTCGAACGGTCCCGACGGACAGGGCTTCGACATCGTTCTTTATGAGTGGGATTTTGACGGTGACGGCGAGTATGACGACGCCGATGGACCATCGGTGACTCGAGCAGCGATCGCTCTGCCTGGTCAGAACGGGCAAATCCGTATGACGGCGAGCCTGCGGATCACTGATGAGAGCAATCGTACGGGGACGACGACCGTTGAGGTGGTCATCGATTCTCAGAACGTGAGGCCAGTGGCGAACGCGGGTGGCCCGTACAGTACAGGGCCGCTCAATGGTGGGTGGCTCCCTGTGACCCTCGATGGACGTGGCTCCGTTGATCCGAACGAGCCTTGTGATGAGATCGTTACGTACAAGTGGGACACCGACGGAGATGGACGCTATGGGCGCGACGGTGGAGATGATGACCCCGTCGGGGTGACTGTTGAATACACCAACCCAGCCTGGAGGGTCGGCATCGTGCAGACTGTGCGTCTCATCGTATGCGACCGCGCTGGCGCGTGTTCCCAGCCGGGCGAGAGTGAGATTGGTGTCCTCGACGAGGCGCCACCTATTGGAGAGATCCTCTCACCGCGTGCTGATAACAACCCATGTTTTGGCAACGACCCGTTTAATGTTCGCGTGTCTGTCTCAGATCCTGAGGGAGACCGAGTTGTTGTGACGGTCTTCATCGCTGATGAGGCGGTGGGTGACCGGGCGGTTGATACGCCAGACGACGGGTCACCCGTCGAAGTCAATATTGAGATTGATCCTCGGAATCTCGTCCAGGAAGGTCGTCAGACCTTGGACGTCTTTCTAGAGGATGACAACGGCGGATCTGCAGAGCTTAACGCTGGTGGCCGAATTCTGTTCGACCGAACAGCGCCCGTCGTCACGATTGGTAACGAGCTGCGTGAAGGCGTCTGTTACAACCCGAATCAGGTCCCCGCACCTGACATCGCTGTGGAAGATGCAGATCCCAATCCATCGATTGCCCAGCAGGTCACGGACGAGGGCTGCGGCCGAACTCTTGTCGTGACGGCCACGGACAGCTGCGGAAATGAAGGGACAGGACAGCGAGCCTACTTGATCGCAGAGCCGGTGGACGTCTCAATAGAGGGGCCGGCGGAGCGTGAGTTGGTGAGAAGCGCTCAGCTCAGTTGGTCTGTCATTGGTCCTGCTGAGTGTGCCTCTCGCATCGAGTCATCTCTGAGCCGTGTGGGCGGCGATCCCGCTCCCTACGCGGCCAATACGCCTGTTGAAGACCCAGGCGAGTACACCTTGGCGCTGCAGATCGCGAACTGTAACGGAGCGGTCCGAGGGCAAACCCGGTCGTTCATCGTGAATGGGCCTCCTGTGGCCGACCCTCAGCCGCGAGGACATCCAAACGGTGTTCCGGGTAATGAGCTCGCGTACACCGTCGCAGAGGGCGGCGGGCTTCAGGTCGATGGGAGTGAGTCAACCTCTCCCGAGGCTGACGACAGCGTCGTTGAGTACCGTTGGGATTGGAATGGCGATGGCGATGTAGACGCTTCCGGTGCGGCCTCGGTCGCGAACTTCCCTACGGAAGAAGACGGTGTGTTCAACGCTCGCCTGACGGTCGTAGACAGCTTAGGTCTCACTGGCGAACAGGCGTTCCGTGTCACCGTCACCGATGTTGATCCGGTCGCTAATCCAGGTGGACCTTACGTGGTCCCACAGGGCGTTCCTCTTGAGTTTGATGGGAGCGGTAGCCAGGCAGGAAGCCCGGCAGACCCGATCTCGTCTTATGAGTGGGACTATAATGACGGCACTGATCCGGACTCTGGAGCGGACCTCTCACGTCCGACGCACACCTTCGCTGAGAATGGCACGTTTAACGTTCAGCTGACGGTGAATGATGAGGACAGCTCCTCCACAGCGGTTGTGCGCGTCTTGGTCAGAGACGTCGACCCCATCTTCGAAGGGCTTGACGGTCCTGAGCAAACCTACGAGATCGCTCGGATGCGATATCAGGCGAACGCGAGAGCGGGTGCACCTGGTGATCCGATCACTCGCTATGAGTGGGATTTTGATGGTGATGGTGATCCGGAGCATGCCGGCGCTGACCTCAATATCGTTCAACACCAGTTCCACGATGCGGGGAGCTATAACGCTCTCGTAACGGTGCGTGATGGCGACTCCCGCCACGATGAGCAGCAGGTGATCGAGGTCCGAGAGATCACGATGCAGGAGCTGATCGAGTTTATTGGTGTCAGGATTGAAGAAGAGATCGCAGCGGCGGCCGCGGCAGACAATCTGCGAGCAGCGCTGCCTTTGGCTGGACTGGACACTCACTTAGGACGAGCAGCTTGGGGTGAAGAGAACGGCTACCGTGGCAACACGCTCCTGGCGCTTATCCCTGTGATCGAAGGCCTCGCTGAGGCCCAAGAGAACGGGATCAACTTCGGTCTAGAGTTGTGGGCTATGGGTCGTCAGCTAAACCGATCCATTACTCGACAGCGTGCTCGAATCGTCGAGGGCGATCCTAATATGGCGAATGATACGAGCGTCGGTCGCGCAGATGTATATCTCGACGATGTCTCAGAGATCTATGACGAGGCGAATTTCAAGTCTGACGTCAGTGAGCAGGACGGCGGCAGCTTGGTCGCTCAGATTCTGGTCAAGGCTACTGAGGCATTTTACTGGCTGAGTGACGCTGAGGATCCTTGCTATAGCAACAGTCGGTTCCCCGTTCCCGATGTACAGGGTGGTGGTGCGAATGTCTCTGATGCAGCGGAGCCTGTGAACGCGGACGTCGCTGTAGCGATGACCGGACTTCAGGATGCGATGGCGAATTATCGTAACGCCGCGGGGGCTGCCGATAATTCAGGACCAGGTGTAGATGAGATCAACGCGGCTCACCAGACGCTGGGTCCAATCATGGCGGTGATCGATTTACCAATCACTTTCCCATGTCCCGATGGACTAAGATGCGTGACCGACCGCGAAGCCTTGGATATGGAGCTGCAGGCCATGAGCCTCGTACATGACCTCAACGCTGCTGAGGCCGAGGGTGTATGGGTCCGTAACTGGCAGGCCTGCATGACCCACGCGGTCAAGTTCCGTATCGAGATCTCGCTTCTCCGTGTTGAATTTCTCTGTGGACAGAATTTGCCGTACATCAGAGAAGCTCGACAGGTACAGAGCGTCGGCCTGGATATCTTCGATGAAGGTAACTATCCGCTGGCTCTCGAGTACTACGCGACCGATGAGCGAAAGTGCATGATGATCGACATCTTCAACCGCTGTATCGCTGTTCAGGCGAGGGTGCTTAACGACGACGGCGAGCTTGTAGCGCCGGACGCCGTAGATGTCCCCGAGGTCTGTGATGACGAAGAGGAAGAGGACGAAGGCGCGGAGTAAGTAAGTATCCAACACGCCTTCGTTCTGAGCGCAGGTACGAATATGTACCTGCGCCCCAATGTCCGCCTAATCAGCAGTCGTGTGTCGGTCTAAATCGTTCTGTAGAGCTCGATTCTCACTCAACTATAGACGTCTCGCCTGTACACATGTAGGGTCCCGCCGAAGTATCCGGAGGTCTACGGATCATGTCCGACCCCAATGATAGAGAGTCCAACTCAGCCCATAGCGACGCCGTAGATGTCGGCGGCGTTGGTGCAGCATCAGTAAACTCGGACTCCGTGGTCGACGTACCTGAGTCACCGGAGGATGGCGCTGACGCTTCCTCAGCGAGCCCGAGTCTAGGACCAAACGTGACGGTCTTAGAGCAGGACGGGACCACCATTTATCTCATTGGGACAGCTCACATCTCAGAGAGTAGCGTTCGAGAGGTTCGTGAGACGATCGAGACCATCAAGCCGGACACGGTCTGTGTCGAGCTCTGTGAGATGCGCTACCAGGCGATCCGCGATGAGAATCGTTGGAAGAAGCTCGACATCTTTCAGGTGCTCAAGCAGAAGAAGGTCCTCTTCGTCCTGGCTAATCTCGCGTTGTCTGCATATCAGCGAAAGCTCGGAGAGAAGTTGGGCGTGAAGCCCGGCTCTGAGTTAGTCGAGGCGATCAAAGCGGCCGAGGATGTGGGGGCCGAACTGTCACTTGTCGACCGAGATATTCAGGCGACCTTGAAACGAACCTGGGCCAACCTATCCCTATGGAATAAGTTCGCGGTCATCGGAGGCCTGGCGGAGGGCGTCGGAGTTCCGCACGCCGTTGAGGTGGCCGGCGACGCCCCACGTGTACTCCAGCGAGG
>CALELH010000620.1 GCA_937902595.1 uncultured Myxococcales bacterium | reverse complement strand
CTAATGAGTGAGGTACCCATGAGCGAAGAGTACGGCCGGCCGCTGATTATGCTAGCCGACGACGATATCGAGATTCGGCGCATCTTGAGCCGATCACTAGCTTCTCTTGAAGGAGAGGTGATTCAGGCTAAGGATGGCGAAGAGGCTCTTGAGTTGATCATTGGTCATCAGCCTGACCTGGTTATTCTAGATGTGATGATGCCGACGCTGTCTGGATGGGAGCTGTGCAAGTACATCCGAAGCAAGGATGAGTACAAGGACATCGCAGTGGTGATGTTGACGGCGATCGGTCGTACGGTAAATGAGATGACATCACCTCTATATGGAGCCGACGCATACCTCGATAAACCTTTTGAGATTCAAGAGGTTATTGATGTTGTTTCTGGTCTTCTGGCTGACCGGGGCGCGTCGGTAAGTTAGGAACCTGAAGGTTCAGTCTTAAGCGCTTGGCTTCCGCGTTTTCTGGGCGGAGGTCTAAGATTCTATCCAATCGGAGTAACGCCCGATCGTGGTCTGCGGCCATGTGGGCGCGCTTTGCATCTCTCAGCCACCGAGCAACTCGACGGTCGACCTCTTTGGATACGGCTTGACTGATCCTCTGTGCGGTCGGGGTGTTCTTAGAGACTCTCTCCTGGAGGGTTTTTATTGTCGAGATCGGCTGTCCAGCGACGATGCTCCCATGGATCATGTGGGTGAGTTCCTCATCAGCCATTTCTCGCTCAACCTGGTGGATGAGAGCCTCGTATGGAGCCTTCGCTAGTCCTAAGACTTTCGCGATCTCGATTTCATCACGGGCGTCGAGCCATCTGGATTCTGTGACCGACTGTTGTGCGCGTGTGTACCATTCTTGAGCGATCGCCTTGGGCTCTGGGGCCATAGGCCCTCGCAGTAGAGACACGAGCGCGACGAAAATGAAGGTCGTCAGCGCGGCGATTACGAAATTGGGCCATACGGTGGCGCTACCATCGCTGGATGCCTCTCCAGACTGAAACACAGCTGGAACCATTGAGGGCCGCTCGGCGAGTCTTCGACGCCATCCTACGCCCTCGTATTGGAGTTGTGTTTGTCCCAGTGCGATCACATCTCCATCGTATAATTCAGCCTCTCGAATCGAACGACCGTTCAGATAGGTGCCATTTTCACTGTCGGCGTCAATGATCCGGAATCCGTCTTCGTGTCGAACGAGTCGTGCATGGAGTCTACTCACACCATCATCTAGAACCATGACGTCGGCATCCCGACCGCGCCCCACGGTGAGTAATGGTGCGTCCAGATATATGTAAAGACCCGCAGCCAAATCGGACACGACCACGAGGCGTCCGCGAACGAATGAGCGGTCACCTTTCTCCGACGTAGACATGTTCCGAACGCGGACATGTCGGGGAGACTCATTGAGCTCTAGTAGGCCGCCGCGCGCCTTCAAATCCTTTGCCGTGGCGGTCACCTCGGTTGCTGGAGGCTCCGTAGCGTTCATGGAGTCCATATTCATGGGAGCACCACCGCCTTGACTGCTCGAAGCGGGCGTCCGTCGTGCCTGACCCGTTGAATCACTGATCAGCTGTCTTGAACTTGAGGGAGATGTATCGATGAGCGTGGATTCAGTCACCGAGCGTTGACTTGAGGGTCGAGCCTTAGACGAGCCTCTTGATGGCGGCGGTAACTCAGGTGGCTCTCCATTCGATGAGCCGCTCATGCTCTCTCTCCCTATATCTGACTGCGAACACTTATATCACACCGGGCTGATTGCTGGATCGCTGAGTGCGCACTTGGCTTCAGCCTCTCAGCGTTTCGGCTCTTCAGTCATGTGATGGCCATACAATGAGCCCATGCCCGCGCGCTGGAATGTCGCCGCGCCGAGGGCGTTAATCAATATTCCGACGATGATCAGCGTTTTAAAGGTCCGCGTCATCGGTCGGGCGCCGGCCACCAACAAGAGAACGAGATACGGAAGTACATCGAGGATGAAGCGGTAGCTGAACTGCTCCCAGCCGGTGTTTTGATAGAAGAGGAGAGGGACACCAACGCACGCCGTCGCGATCCAGAGCGGTCGATGCATTGCATTCGATTCTTTAGGCCACAGTAGCCAGATGAGAGCGGGGGTCGTCAGAAAGATGCTCATGCCATGCTTACTAAATTGAATGAATGGAGCTGAATCAGTAAATCGCGGCAATAGGGTGAAGGCGGCGGTTAGATTTCGGTTCAGGAACTCAGCGTGGAAGAGACCGAAGTCACGGATGCGAGCGAGGGAGCCGCCGGCCAAATAAGTGTGTCCAAACTCGAGCGGGTTCGCAAAGCGCACCTGGTTGTAATAGAGCAGCGTTAGGCCGATGACTAGGCAAGGGGCCGAGAAGAGCGCCGCCTTCCTCCATCGATCTTCCCCCGTGTCCTCATCCCCCTTGGGGCGCAGCAATTGCCAATAGAAGAAAGACGCCGCGAAGACCAGACTCGCCCGGCTCGAGAAAGCGACCGCCAAGCAGAGGCCGGCGAGCAAGGGTCGGCGCGCGTTCAGCGCGAAATAAATATAGAGTAGGTGAAAAGTCACGCCAATGATCAGCGCAGTAAACCAGACTCTGCCCATGACCCCACACCAGAAATGCGCGGTTCCGAAGATGAATAAGGCCGTAAACCAGAGAAGCTGCTTGTCGTCTCGGTCGGTGTATCCATCTTCTCTAAACCGACAGAGAAGTATGAAGAAGAGCACCGCGTTGATAGACGCGAAGAGGATCGTGAAGAGGACATCATTCGTCCCATAGCCCACGGCGGCAACGAACGGCATCATCAGCACCGCAGGACCCGGCGGAAAGGAGACATAGTGATGGGTCTTTCGTTCTCCTCGATCCTTCTTTGGGATGGTGAGGTTTTCTCCCTGGAGCGTCCTAAATTCGTTGGGTTTGCCCTTACGGCGAGTAAAGAAGCCTTTCACCTCGGCCCCGTGTTGATTCGCTGACTCTCCCTTGAGCTTCATACGCTCGTAGCTCGCCCAATCGTTCCCATGATGTGGTTTACGAGTGAGCTCAACCTGACCGTTCAGGAAGGAGTCTGCGAGGTAAACAAAGTGGTTGTCTTGGGTGTGAATCTTAAGCCTGGCCCCCGCGAAACCCGCGAAGACCGCAAAGCTCAAAACACCGAGGACGATATACCGCCGCATGTACACCTCTTGACTATGCCCCAACAGCAATGGGGTTACCGCGGGCTATCACGAACTCCGGAATGCGGTCAATGATCGGACACCTAGCTTCGCTATGTTCTCACCTTTTCCGCAACGGGCCCCTCAGTTGTCCGATTAGTCCTTTGGACACTGATAGGGAGATCCTTCGACCAATGGAATCAACGAACCGGTGGCTTATCTTAGCGTTTGCGATGAGCCTAGGAGTGACCTTTGGATGGCTTCCCATCAGCTGGTCTTGGACCATCCCATTGGCCTTGATAGGCGCCCTCGCTCTCCATCGATATGACCCCGCCTATTTCTTGACCTGTGTGGTCTTCGTAGCCGGTGCTATCTGCGGTCAATTGGAGCAACAGAGAGGAACTCAAGATGAGGACCTCTCTCTCTACGACCGCCTGCCTGGCCGAGTACGATCCGTCAAGATTATGGCCTCTAAGGCTTTAGTCATTGTCGATGTTTCGCCCTCCACTAAATCCTCAGTAAAGGTGACGCTTAGTCGTCCTCTTAGAGGGGTTTCACCGGGATCGAATGTCATCGTCGAGGGGCCTTTCACTCGATTGTTGCCACGATCCAATCCAGGGGGTTTTGACGCTAGCGCCACCTATGGTGCCGTTGGTGTTCTTTGGTCGAGTCGTGGTCCGGTCGAGCTCCTAAGACCCGCCAACGGACTGTCACAGTTGATCTTTCGGATGAGGTCGGCCGGGCGCAAGATTCTAGAGTCTATTGAGCCATCCTATGGCGCAGGCGTACTCACGGGTGTGCTGCTCGGTGACCGTAAAGCCGTGCCACAGACCGCTCTTGCCTCCTTTGAGTCAGCTGGAACAGCACATTTACTCGCGGTGAGCGGACTTCACGTAGCCGTGACTGTCTGGATCGTATTCTTCTTCTTTTTAAGCGTTGGTCTCACCTTGGGGTGGCGGCGTGCCCACCGCTGGGCGGCGTTAGCTGCGCTTCCTCCTATGATCGGCTACATCCTCTTGGCGCAGCTCCCCATCAGCGCCCAACGGGCAG
The DNA here is from genome assembly GCA_937902595.1 of uncultured Myxococcales bacterium. Lineage (GTDB taxonomy): Bacteria > Myxococcota_A > Bradymonadia > UBA7976 > UBA1532 > UBA1532. Next base: position 39,376 of record CALELH010000620.1, on the reverse strand, counting down.
GAGTTATGGCTGGGGTCATGTTGCTGTGTGTGGCCTTTGGACGGCGACAGTCGACTACGAACACCTTGGGGTTGGCGGCCATCATGTTAATCGCGGCGCAGCCATCCGTGATCTCGACCGTCGGGTTCCAATTGTCTTTCGGCGTTGTTCTCACGCTCTTGATCTTCGCGAGTGGTGATGGCGGGCCACTGTCTTGGCTTAGAACTGCTGTAGCAGCCAGCGTCGCGACTATGCCAGTCCAGGCGTGGCATTTTGGTGTCGTGGTTCCGGGAGCAGCTCTCTCAAATCTTGTGATCACGCCGCTTGCCAGTGGATTCGTAATCCCCTTTGGGTTCTTCGGCTTCTTATGCTCACCCCTCACGACGACGCCTTTGAGTTGGGCAGCGCATGTCGCAGAGCTTCTCGTCGCCCTGAACGAATCTATAGCCGACTTGTTTGGTGGACTATGGGTGGTTGGTCGCTGGACAACTCCTCTCTGGCTCGTTTTATTTGTTTGTCCGCTCTTTCTCCGCTGGCGCGTCTTGTCTTTCCTGCTCACGACGCTCTTAGTTTGTGGCGCGTTACACCTTCGACCAGAGGACGATGCCGTCGATTTTGTGTCCGTTGGCCAGGGGGATGCCATCTTATTGAGGTCTGCGGGTAAGGCGGTGCTCATTGACGCCGGACCATCCGCGCAGGCATACCACTTGCGTGGATATCTACGGTTCATGGGCGTCCACACCCTGGATGAAGTGATCGTCACCCACTACCACCCGGACCACTTCTTGGGACTGACTTCAATCCTGAGGGACTTTAAGGTCGTACGCCTCATTCATCCCTGGCGGACTACGGATAATCAAGCCTGGCAAAGGATCTTGGAGTACGCCCAAGAGACGGGCGTTGAGATTCGAGAAGCGGGTCGTACGGACAACCATTTTGGTCGATTTCATGTGAGAACGTTCCCTTCTTTGAGGTCCTCCTGGATGTCGGAGAATGATGGGTCCATCGCGGTGCGTATAGATGGATATTCGGGGTCGGTCCTCTTGACTGGTGATCTTGAGCGCGCGGGAGAGGCGAGGTTGGCCGCCATGAACCCGGGCCGGGTCGACGTATTGAAGCTCGGTCATCATGGCAGTCGCACGAGCACCGGCCGTCGTATGCTCCAGGTCGTGCAACCGCGGTACGCAGTCGCGAGTTTAGGATTGGATAACCGATACGGTTTTCCCCACTCAGAGGTCGTTAGGCGTATTCGTGGTCTCGAGATTCCTCTCTGGAGGACAGATGAACATGGTTTGGTTCGGGTATACCTCGGGAGACATCTGCGTGTTGAGGCGCCCACGTTCAGCCTGGCGGAGCGAAAGTGAGTCCGTGGGAGTACGTGATGTTTATGGGCTTGGGTGAGTCATAGATTGACTCTATGGAGTACCCTTCGGTGCTTCAATCTTGGGAGGGAAATCGACGCGCTCAGCTGGAACATCTACGGCTGGGTTGAGAAGAAACCAACAGGCAGCCATGACAGCGACGGCGAGCACTATAAAGGCATCGATTGAAACGAGCATTCCAAATGGTCGGTCAGCTGGATGGAAATAGCGGCCCCCCGTTCGACGGCGCACCCTTTGAGTTACTTTTGCAACGAATTGATTCGGAACAGGCTCGGATTCGACACCAGCGAGCAACGTCCGGACGCTGTCCGCTGTCTCGAACTCCTCCTGGAGATCAGACTCCTTGAGCACATTTAGGACCTCATTCGAGGTCTCGCCATCGACAGCGTCGGTCAACAAAGCGTCAATCTTGTCTCGTTTGCGCGTCATTCCATTTCTTCCTGTTCGTCAAAAGCACGCCGCAGGGCGCCTCGAGCGCGGTGCAGGCGGGACTTGACGGTCCCCTCGGGCAATCGTGTAATCTCCATTATTTGGATGTACGAGAGTCCTTGAATGTCTCTCAAGATTAACAATTCCCTAAAACTGTCATCAATGGAGGCGAGGGCTCGTTGTACTCGCTGCTGGGCTTCGTTTCCCTCGAGTACGAGGTCGGGCCTGGCAACAGGCTCCCCCACCGTAGAGTTTATCGCAGCTGTCTCACGCTCATGAATTGGCTCCAAGCTCGTGTGGACCTTCGCTTTACGTCGGGCGTGGTATTTTAGGCGATTCTTGCAGAGATTAATCGCGATTCTGTACAGCCATGTGTTGAGGGCTGAGTCACCACGGAACGAGGCAATGGACATAAATGCGCGGACAAAAACATCTTGTGCAATATCTTCGGCCTCAGCGCGGTTAGACATCATTCGAAGGCATACGTTATAGATTCGTACCTTGTGGAGACGCACCAGATGAGTAAAGGCCGCCTCATTCCGTTGCTTCAGCCGTTTGACCAGCTGGCGTTCCTCCATCGCGATTCGACTCCTTCGGACCCTCGTACCTTGGACACCATTCAGGTAAGTTGTGTTCCCCATGTTATCGCCTATTTTCCATAAGTCCGAGTTAAGCAGCCGTAATTCATCAATGAAAACGTCCGGAAAAATTATTCGATCTAATTTAAATTGGTTCCTCAGGATGGCCCTAGGTGTCGCGCTGACGATGGGCATTGCGCTCCCTACGTCTGCTTCGGCCGAGCCGGGGCTCGCTGTGCTCGGCAGTAAGGATCCGCTGGTTCGAGAGTTGCTCTCAAGAAACAGGTGGGTACGTGCCGCCGAGGCGATTGACGCAAGAACCGCAGATGCACGTCTCGTAAAGGGTTATGCATTGCTCAAGGCCGGCCGAACAGAGCAGGCTCTAGAGTGTCTTGAGAATCTGGATAAACTCACGGACCCCCTCAAAGGCTTTGCGGCGCTACAGAGGGCGAAGGCGTTCCTCGAGTTGGGTGGAGCCGACAAGGCCATTGAGGCGCTTGATTCGATCGTCGAGCCGACTCGACTCGGTCAGAGTTTCCGACGCTTAAAAGCGCGAACACTGAGAGAAGCGGGGCGCCTGTCCGAGGCCGAGGCTGTCTATAAATCTCTCGCAGAGGGTGGTCGTTCCGAGAGGGCGAACGCGCTGCTCGGCCTGGCGCGAGTCTCTGTCGAAAGAGAAGATTACCCGGAAGCCATCAAGTATTTGAGGACTTTGGATATAGAGCACCCATCGTCAGGGCAAGCGTCTCTGGGAGGTAGATTAGCCAAAGAGGTTCTCAAGTTAGATGCCTCCCAGAAAGACCAATGGCTTCAGCGGACTCCCTCGCAGCGTCTGCAGATGGGTGAAGCGCTCTTGAAGTCCCATCGAAACAAGAAGGCTGTAGAGACACTGATGCCCCTCACTCGGCGCTTCAAGGATCAGGAGAGTTTGTGTCGTCATCGATATGCCCTTGGTCGTGGTCTGCGAAAACTAAGGAAGTGGGAGCGAGCTCGGCCCTACTTGGAGGAGGCGGTGACTCTGTGTGCTGCGGCCAATCACGCCCTCGCCCCTTGGGCACGGCATCTTGCAGCGAAGGCCGCTAACGTCAAAGGGGCTGATGCGGAGTCAGCAGCGCATTTCAAGGCGCAGCTTCGGGAGAACCCGAAGCATCGTTTAGCTGATGATGCGGTCTATCATTTCATCCGTCACCTCATCGATGACAAGGGTGAGGTTGAGGCAGCAGAGGTCTTCATCACCGAGAAAGTCCCTCTTTATCCAAGAGGAGACATGATGTCCGACGCGATCTTCTATGTCGCGATCAACGCCTTTCAGAGGCGGCAATATAAGCGGGCACATCGGGTACTCGCCTTAGAGGAGAAGCTCTCACCTCCCAAGCACCATGATGGCCAACTCGGACGGAGCACCTATTGGCGCGGCCGTATTGCTCGAGTCTTGGGTCGTCGAGCGGAGGCGCGGCGTCACTATCGTCGAGCGCTGACTGAGTATCCTCTGAGTTGGTATTCGATCTTGGCGTACAGCCGATTGCGAGAGGAGAGCAGGACGCGGGCTGACCGCTGGCTGACCACAGGTTTGAAGACGCTGCAGGATAAGGGCGCAGCGCTCTCTTTTCTTACGGATACCTATGAGAGTGATGACTCCATGTGGACCTTAGCGAAGGAGCTCGCGCGACTTGGTCTCTCTCGACCGGCCTGGGACGTTGTACGTAGAGCGGAGACAAAGGCACCGGCGGCCCTCTGGCGTGCAGCTGAGTTATTAGATGAGGCTGGCGCTTATCCCCTGAGTCACAACATCTTACGCAGGCGCCTCACTCAGTTTCGACGGTCTGCTCCCATCGGTAAGAATCGCGACGCCTGGACGGTCGCGTTTCCTCGACCTTTTGGCCAATTGATTCGAGAGAAATCGCGAGCCGCCGCGATTCCACCTGATTTGGCGCGCGCTATCATGCGGGAGGAGAGCGGGTTCAACGCCGGCATAGAGTCATCAGCAAACGCCATAGGGTTGATGCAGCTCATCTTACCTACGGCTCGTGACATGGCTCGAGGCACTGGACGTCGAGCGACTCGTAAGAGTCTGAGGGATCCGGATTTCAATGTTGTCCTTGGCACCAAGTATCTATCGCGAGTTCGCTCTGCAGCGAACGCGGCCTTACCGGTCATACCCGCTGGGTATAACGCAGGCGCTGGACGACTGAAGCAATGGCTTAAGCAGAGAGGCCACCTACCGCTGGATCTCTTCGTTGAGTTAATCCCGTATGAGGAGGCGAGGGGCTACACCAAGCGTGTGATGTCCACGTATGGCACGTACCAATATCTCTATGGAGGTAAGGGGAAGCTTCCTTATTTCAGCCAAAAGACGAGGCATAAGACGGTCAAGCCTCGTCGTTCACGAAGTAAGAAGAGGCGTCGTTAGAGCTCTACGGTGAGCACCTCTAGCCCATTTTCAGGCTCTTCTAGGTGGTTTCGATACACGAAGTGGACGATCCAGACCTGGTTTCCGCTTCGCCGTGCGCTGGCGTAGAAACCGAACGCGCCCATGATGGCGCCACCGTCTCCGCGGAGCGCGCGCCGCCTACCCCATCCTTCGATCAGATCCGGCGTCACTTGGTCTCGGCGACGCAATAGCAGCGCCTGCATGGTGCTGTCTTGATACACGATGAGCGGTCTGCCCTGGAGATCTGTGAGCATATTGCAGTCATCCCCGACGATGTGGACGGAATGTCCTCGCCCGCCGACGTCAAGCCACACGCCGTCGTCGACCCATTCATCGTGGTCCAAACCTGGTGCCAAATATCGGAGAGAGTCGGTGAGGCCATCTTGATAGCAGACATGCGCTTCGCCGGTCGCATCAAAGACGAGGTCGACGTTGGCGCCCATATCTCCATCTCTGTCGGGATCTTGATATCCCCAGCCGGCGAGCATCTCTGGTTCATCAAAACCAGCGTCATTCATTCGTGCCCACCACAGTGAGCCTTCTGTTCGATCATACCAGGCGACTACCGCGAGACCGTCTGGGTCTCGGTCTTGCGTAGTGAAGAGTCCCGTACCTTCTGGATAGGCGCCTGTCTCGGGATCGGGATCATCCAGCGCGCGGGTATGAATGATGAGCGGCTCACCCCATTCGTCGGAGTTCATCGGGGTCGAGCTCGCCGCTTGTAGGTAGCGAAGCTGGCTTACGCCCTCCAAGCTGGCCACTCGATACGCGATCCCGGGTGCCCCATCATCACTGAGGCTTATGCTAGCCCATCGACCCGCATCACCGTCAGCGTCCAAGGTCATTGTGACCCAGACATGTACGTCTCCATCGAGAGTACCCCGAGCGTATTTGAGGGTACGGTTGTCAACATCGTAGTAAGCGACGTGGAGCGTTCCGTTCTCTGCTGCGGCGAGGGCTGTGTACTGTCCAACATTAGGACCTGGGCCGATGAGGCCGCCTCTTGGACCGGTCGGGTTTGCTTCGGGTATCCCTTCGGCGGGTAAGCCATCGACCCACTGCCACTCAAAACCCGTCGCTTGATTGTACCGACCGACGACCAGATCACCGTATGTATCCGAGTATGCAGAGACCCAAAGCACGTCACCGACGACGGCGATGTCATTGAATCGACCGATGGTTCCAATCGCTAATGGGGCTTGATCGAGACACTCACATTCGAAGATCTCGTCCCCGCACGCCAGGGGGTTGCCTTCATCCACAAACTCGACTCGGCGCTCCTGAGACGGGTCACATCGCAGCTCTGTACACTCCTCAGGTAGCGGCCTACAGGCATCCTCAGCGGGACAACAGTAGGTGCCTTCTGGACACCCTTGGGCGCAGAAAGGTTCGCATTCGCAGAGGCCGCGATCATTACACCTGGGTGATCCGTCCGGACACGAGAGTTGATCGCATACGTCGGAGCCATCTCGGCAATCAACTAGCCCGCAGCGACCGCTTAGACAGGCCTCGTTGGGCTCAGCACATTCACTAGAATCCGTACAAAGGGTGGGAGATACGCCACCGTCGGGATCTCCATCTTTACTCGCACCTGAGCTGTCATCACACCCCATCGAGATGACGGAGAGCGCAACTACGAGTAGCAGAGCGCTCGTCATCCGTCTCTTTCGTCTTAGTCCCAAAATGAGGAGGCTGAGCCACCAAAGACCTGCTGGGCTGGAGCCGCTCGCGTCGCAGTCGCAGCCCGTCTGACCTCGTTGATCGATCGGTGGACGACCGATGAGCGCAGCGCGTCCTTCGCCAAGTTTCTCCGTGACCTCATTACCGGCCTCATCCGTCGCGCGAATGACGAGTAGACCCTCTCCGTCCCATTCGACTACGGGTTCGTGGAGTTCCTCCCATCGATCGCCCGCTCTGAGCACCTCTAGGAGCATCGACCCCCGCGGAGACACCATGTCGTCTACGGTGATATGAACAACACCGTCCTTCGCCTCTAACGTCAGGTTTGGTGGGATGGAGTCGATGATAATCTCAACGCTGTCAGGCGTTGCGTCTAAGCTTCTATAGTCCCCAACTCTCCGCGCCCGCGCCTCCAACTGGTGGCGACCTTGAAGCAAGAACATGGGATGCCGCGCTACTAGATTTCCCGCGGGCTGAAAAGGGCTCCAAGTGGACCCATCGACCCTCCAGGAGACCTCCATTGGACTCTCGATTGCTCGACCGTCGCCCGCCTCGATCTCGAGAAGCACCTCGATGCGCTTCCAGGTATTGGGTCCTGCGGCTCTAAATTCGTGAGTGTCGGGTGTGTTCACTAGGACGTCGTTGATACGAGTCTCGACGGTCGCGCTCAGAGGAGCCTCCATCTCGCCCATCTCGCCCATCTCGCCCATCTCGCCGTCTGGCGCTGGTGCTTCAGCCTGTGCGAGGCGGGCGAAGATGGCCAGAAATGCCCCCTCTTCGATGGAAGATATGGATCCATCTTGCATGTCCAAACTGAAGCCGAGGAGATCGGGCAGCGCGATCGGCTCAACGATCCCGCCCACCAAGTCACCGACGAAGATTGAAAGGAGGGCGGGTAGCAGGGTGCCCAATAGATCGGGACTGTCACGCATGATCCGACTGTTCGTTGTTCGAATATTTGTGAGGCCCTCTGAGAGGTCTCCAATAATTGGAATGATCTCGTTGTTGGGTGTGAAGTCTAGGCCAACGGGTAGCTCGATGTCGGCGTGCAGACTGAAGATGCGCACCCAGCGATCCTCCATGAACACGTGGAAATCCAACCAGAGCTCAGGGATCCGAATGAGGAGCGCCGGATCGACCAGTACCCTGTTTCCTTCTTCGTCCATCTCAAACTGGTTGTTGCCGAACACGACCTCTGGCGGGTTTTGTGGTGCCAGAGCAATGGCGACCGGGGCCTCTGGATTACCGGCCAGATTTGCGAGGTCTGGGAGCACAATACTCAATATTCCAGCGTTTAACTGCTCAACCGTCGCGTTCGTAATCTGAACGCACAAGCTGCCTGCGTTGAAAAATGCCCAGGTAAAATGCTCCACGATCTCACGGGTCACACCAATACCCAGATGATAATCACGCTCTAATAGATCGAGGTTTCCCCTCAGGAGATCTGTCCGCATCGGCTCAAAGACTTGTGGTTGAACGACCTGGGGCACACATCGGTTTCTCTGACTGATCGCGCCACTGACGACACCCAAGGACAGCCCGCCGTTCTCGACCTCAGCGTAGCTTCCTGCGACGGCGAGATAGTCGACCACCGCGTTCAGACCAGGTGTCACGGTGCTCAGCACATCACCGACATCTAACCGACCATCTATTCCAAGTTTGGCGGCGACGCAGCGGCCATTGGGAAACTCACACCGCCCATCGTTACACGTCGCGCCGAGGTTTCCTGGACAGGCGCGATCGCTCTCACAGGTCCGACAGGTGAAATCTTCGACAAAGCCTCGGATCTGGTCGGCCAGTAACCCATCGACGAATGTCTGAATCGTGTCGAAGATGAGGTCTCGGATGAAGGGGAGATTGACGACCAGGCTGATGCCGTCGCAGATCCAGCCCAGGAATCCTCCCTCTCCTTCAAACCGAACGTCGATATCGCTCAGTTGGTATTGTGGGTTCTCCGCCAACTCGAAGCTCAAAAAGCGTTCAGGCTCCGGCGTGAGTAAGGTCAAGGGAAACTCAACGTTGAAACCGGATCCATCAATGAGGATGGCACACTCGGCGATGGGGCTGGCTTCGATCGGAATGCGCGCAGACAGCGCGTCGAACTCGATCAACGCGCGGATCGTGTTGGGTTCCTCAGCAGTGAGATCTACACCTCCAATGGCGATGTTTAGTTGGCAACCGAGGCCCCCTTCAGCGCACATGTCTTGGTGGCAATACCCATAATTGATCCCAATTGTTCGGCCTGATTCGCCCGGCAAGCAGATGTTCAGACCACCTTCTGGGAGAGCGGCCGCAAGCAGCGGCTCTAGGTTTTCTTCGAGAAAGGTCAATCCGCTGCGAGTGACGCGGAGCTGCGCGGCGCTATGCACCCGGTCCTTATCGGGGAAGCTCGCCTCTTTTTCTCCACCACATCCAGAGCAACCCGATGATTGACCGCAAGCGCCGAAGAGAAGCAGCAGCGCGGCTGCGCGCAGCGTGGTCTTCAGTAGCTTGGTATCGAATGTCATCGAGGCCTCCTCGGTTTATGGACGTTCTTGAACCTGAACCCGGTGTGGGAATCTACTACGAGACTCAACTCTACGTCGACCACCCCACCGTGGAAATAGTCTTTAGGTGTCGCTATGACGTACGATGAACTCTGATGCAGAAGTGATTATCTATTGGTCGTTTGCGGAGGCCGTGAGGGACCTCTCGGCGAACAGGACCCGTGCTTCGGATCGCTAAGCTTGCTGTTATTCTATCAGGCCGGCTAGACTCAGGTAGGAATTCACCCCGTAACAAAAGCGAGCAAGCGCGTGCAAGAAGGCTCTCGTCTCGGTCCGTATGAGCTAATCAAGCGGATCGGGCTTGGAGGGATGGCAGAGATCTACCTCGCGCGGACCACAGGGATCGGGGGATTCGAAAAATATCTGGCTCTTAAGGTCATTCATCCTAAGTACGCGGAAGACCAAGAGTTCATTGATATGCTGATCGACGAAGCGAAGATCGTCGTGCAACTCAACCACGTGAATGTGGGTCAGATATTCGATCTTGGTTGTATTGATGACGCCTACTACATCGCCATGGAGTTTGTGGATGGTCGCGACCTCTATCAACTCTTAGTGCGTTGCGCCGAAGATGATGTATCGATCCCGTTCGATATCATCGCTTTCGTCGCCAAGGAGACGGCCGCGGCGCTTCAGTATGCCCACACAAAGACAGACCGTTACGGGCGACCGCTCAATCTGATCCATCGCGATGTGAGCCCACAAAACGTACTTCTCTCTTTTGATGGCCAAGTTAAGCTCGTCGACTTTGGGATCGCCAAAGCCAACCAAAGACGACAACAGACGGAGAGCGGGGTCATCAAAGGCAAGTTCTTCTACATGTCTCCTGAGCAGGCTTGGGGTGACCCGCTTGACGGCCGAAGTGACGTCTTCAGTTGTGGGATCTGCCTCTATGAGATGATCACTGGGGAGATGCTTTACAAGGAAGACCGGGCGCTGGTTCTCTTAGATAAGGTTCGAAGAGCGGTCATCCCCAATATTCGTGAGCGTAGGCCCGATATCCCTCCAGCTTTGGAAGAGATCGTGATGAAGGCCCTCGCGCGCGACCGAGACGACCGCTTTTCATCCGCAGGTGCTCTACAGACCGCCCTCTCTTCATTCCTGTATGGTCATTGGCCCAGCTTTAGTCAGCAGAGAGTGGGTCAGTTTCTTCAGGAGAACTTCACGGATCGCTCCGAGGCGACGATGGTCGCCGCGAGCCCCGAAGACCCGCCTACGGTGCCCAGCCCTCTTGTTCCAGATGACCCACTCATGGAAGCCGAAGACTTCGACCGAACCTATGGTCAGAGCGTGATCTTCGCTCTAGGCGCTGAAGAGCTGCAAGAGGTGGAGGATTGGGAAGACGATCAGCCAGCGACTGGCTCCATCGATTATGATGACGGCGACGTCACCATGGCCAGTATGTACAACGTCGATGAGTTGACGAAGTCAACCAACGCCATTGTAGAGCCAAGCTCGGTCTCTTCGAGCGGTTGGGCAGAGTCTGGTGAGCACACCGAGCTTCTGGATGGGTCAATGTTTCAGAATGACTCAATTCAGTCGGTGACATCAGAGGTCACAGGTTCAATGGGGGCGTCCGATGAGCCGACGTCTGTCTTCTCTGCCCATGAGCTAGCGGAGCCTAAGAGAACAGCCGATCCGGAGCCTGATCTTCACTTGAAAACGACTCCGGATATGCCTTCTCTACCACCACAACCACAGACGTCAGGCGGTGACCGACGTGTGCCTGCCGCGGTGCCCAGTTCGACGTCTGAGTTGACGCCTGACAGTGCCCCCCGTGTGCCTGCGGCGGTGCCCAGGTCTACATCTGAGGTGACGCCAGACCCGGTAGAACATCCAAGACCTCAAGGTAGGCAGAGCGCCAACGAGGTCTCAGAAAAGAACCGGTCTGCGCCTTCGGCCAGACCGCGCACCCCGTCTCCCCTAAAGCTGAGACAGTCGAGGCAAAGTCAGCCGGACATGTCTATTGGGGAGCGGCTCAAGGCCAAGGTCTTTAGCGCAGGTGGGGTCACCGTCATCGCGCTGCTTGGGTTGATCACCTATGCGGCGCTCGAATTAGCACCGATCATCATGGATCCTCCAGTGAGCGCCGCTGTCTTGGTGATCGGCTCGTCACCACCGGGGGCGACGGTGATTGTAGATGGAGACCGATCCAGTCAGTTGACCCCTGCTAGAATCGAAGGGTTTACCGTGGGTGGCCGGCACGATGTGAGGCTTGAACGGGACGGGTATCGATCCCATACCGAAAGCTTGAGCATCGCCGGGATGGCCAACGAGCAGGGGGTGGTGGAGGTTCGCCGGCAATTCGTACTGCAGAGGTCTCAAGGCACCCTCGTGGTCACCTCAGATCCACCGGAGGCTGAGGTCTATCTCGACGGTCGGTATATTGGCGACACGCCGCTCACTAAGCCAAACATTAAACGAAAAGAGCGGCGGGTCTCGTTGTTGATTAGAAAACAAGGATTCATAGAGAAGAGAGAGAACCTTGATTGGGGCAAAGAGACGACGGTCAAGGTCAAGGTGAAATTGACCCCGCGATGAGCGCTCGAGTGTTCGCCTTACTTCAAAGGGCGCGACTCACACCGAGACCGAATGTCCACACTTGAGTAGACTCCCGAGCTTGGGTGTACGTGTATGGTCCACCCTCGGTGACGGTGTCTATGTGGTCATTATCTCCCTGATATTCGACATAGATCTTATCGACGTTCAGGTGGAGGTTTAGAGCCCAATTGTTCAGCGCCCACCAGCGCACATGAGCACTAATATGGTGACCGGATGCCGTATCTTGGCCACTTGATTTTGGTTCTTGGTGGACGGACAGCGGGACCAAAAGGCCAGCTTGAACGTCGAACTCGATCGCGCCCAATTGATATCTGGCTTTGGCACCAAAGACCCCGCTCCACACCACGGTGTCTAAAAAGAGCGGGACCGGCTTGGTCTCTTGAAAACCAGTACGAAAGAGATGAACACCAGTGAAGCCTCCGACGGTGAGTTGGGGGGTCGAGTAGTGGATGTGGAGGGCCGCTAGACTCGTTTGGCTATCGACGGCGATCTCTATTGGCGCTCCCTCATTGAGGGGCGGGGCGGTGACTCGTGATGAACCGAGCCGCACATCTTGCAGTGATCCCGTCACGCTGAACCATCGACTTGGTCTCCACTGAGCGTCGAGATATGTCGACAGCCCCACTGGCGCCACGGCTGACCCATACAGAACAGAGAGCATTGAGCTGTTGGAATAGAATTTTCGATCCACCTGACCAATGCCGACCCCAACGTCAATATAGACGCTGCGCTCTTCTTCACTGGTTTCGGGTCTCTGGTCTTCGGTTTGAGTGCCCTCGCCACTCCCCATGAGGCCTCCGCCTGTGTGCCGCCGACGACCTTGAGCATCGTAGGAGTAGTTGGTCTCTCGTCGATCCCGGCCAGCGTCGACTTGACCACCTTTGTCCTTCCGGATTTGACCATAGGGGATGATGGTCAGCTTGCTCAGGCGAATCCAGCCTCTGACGTCTCCGCTCATGATCTCCACCCAGGATGAGCCTGGCTTGCCACGAACAGTCAGTACATCTCCACGATACACCCGTCCACGCCGGGTATACGCTTCAGCCGGTCCAGAGGTGACATCAGCCTTCTCGACTGACACCTTCGCGAGGCGGTCGCGGATCTGCCCTTGATGTGAGGCGGTCTCGTCCGCGTTTGCGGCCTGGGACCCCAGAAAGAAAAAAACAAGAGCGAGGGCGGGTGTTAAAGACCTCATCTTCGGGCGGGCGTGATCGTCAGGTTACTTCTGAATTGGCGCATTGACGTCTTCAAGCGGGCCCCCAAAGCAGGTCGGGTAGGTAATAGATCTTCCTGCTCCCACGGGTCTCTGGTGATGTCGAACAATTTCCATGTGTTCTCTCGGCCATCAAAAGAGAGCTTCGTGTTTCCATCCAACCAGGCCAATTGCATAGCGCTCTCATCTGATTGGGGTAGCTCAGCGAAGATTGGCTTCCGCTCCTGGTCGCGCCCAATAAAGTGTGGGAGTAAGCTCGTGCCCCGGAGAGTGATCTTCTCTCGTTTCGGAGAGTTGGCCTCAAGTCCGGCGAGGTCGAGCAGAGTCGGCATGATGTCGACCAAACTCACGGGCGCTTCCACTGGTCGAGGTTGGAGACCAGGTACGCGCACCATTAAAGGGACGTTTAGGTCTGCTTGACTCAGCCTCGCTGGCTTGATCTTTTGGAAGCTCTCGCCTTGGGTTCCCGCAAGAACAACGACGGTCCGCTTCCAGTCTTCTCGCCTTCGGAGAGTCTCGAAGAACCACTCTAGCCACGTGTCAACGTATCTGAGCTCATGGTCATATCTATCGACCGCCGACGCACCAAACCTAGGCACGTCAAGATGAGCGATGTAGCGAGGCTGCGGATCGATGATGTGCAACCAGAGGAAGTACGGGCGCTCAGGGTCAGGCGCCAGCCTGTGAAGATGTTCTACCGCCGCAGTGACGACCGTCTCTGCCGTTGGTACCAAGCGCATTCGACCGCGCTCTACGGCATATGGCTGCCAGAGCCCGAAGCCCTGTTCAAACCCGCTCTCCTCACGGAAATACCAATGGCTGGGGAATCCTGCAGTGTGGAAACCTGACTCCGCGAGCAGCTCAGCGATGAAGATGTTGCTCTGGTCGAACTTCGGGAAGAAACCACGGTCCCTCATGAGCTCTGATGGGTATCGACCAGACATGATGCTCGCGACGGACATCTGCGGAGTACTTGAGACTGAATAGGCTTTTCTAAAGACGACCGACTCAGCCGCGAGATCATCGATCGCCGGTGTGGTCTCTCTTCCGTAACCGTAGAATCCAACATGATCTGATCGTAAGGACTCGACGGTCACCAAGACGACACTGTATGGAGGCCGAAAGCCGAGTGTGTCTAAGGAGACCGGCCATTGATCGACCGTCGTTGGGTTCACTTTCTGGACCGCCATTTGACCGTCACAGTTCTCATCGACCCCGCTGCCGGGGATATCTAATGCATTCGGATGAATATTGGGATCCGAGTCATTACAATCACCGCCACTCAAGACAGAGGAGAAGCCATCTTCATCTTGATCGAAGGGAGCGCGCATGGCGGTGATCATCAATTGGTTTAGGCCTGGCTGCTTAGCGAGCGCGACTCGAGCACCTGGTGATCTCAGCCCACCGACAGCTCCGATGGTGGTGAGAAAGATTGGGATCAGGCACAGCTGAAGACACTTGAGCCACGTGAGACGAACGAGGCGCTCTCGTATCCATTCACCCCCAGCGACCGAGCCAAAGACGATCACAGTGAATGCGAGTACGGGTACCCATGGGACCATCTTGACGAGACTCTCGTCGCGATCAGCGTTGGCGACCATCCACACCGCGCAAAGGGTGAGGGCTAGAATCAAGTTGCCCAAAGGATGAACCAGGAAGGTGAGCGCGGTGTTTCTCCGGATCAAGGTTTCAAATAGACGGGAGCCTGCCGCCCGCACCGGGGTAGCAAAGGCCAGCACCGTTGTAATGACCGCCAGTCCAAAGAGGGCTACGCCAACCGCGGCGAACTCGGGCGCCTGAACACGGGAGAGTAAGACGTGGTAACCGACGTTGAGCAGATGAATGGAGCCAATCACCGTGAAGCCCGTCACCCAGATCGTCGTCACAACTCGGCATCGCCCCTGCAAAGCATCATCTTGGTGGGGGAGCAGGTGTCCTTTGGCGCTCTTTATCAGTGATGAGAGCTCAAGGTTCGCGGGGACGAAGGGGTGGAGTGTTCCGAGTACAAGCGTGATCAGGAGAGCAAACAAACCGTGAAGACCGACCGAGCCTAAGAGGAAGTGTAGTCCATGATTTGAAGGGAACCCGAAGACAGCCTGCACGGCGCCGACGGCGCAACCGACGACGAGGCCGGCTAATACAAACCCGAAAATAGACTCCCTCATCCCTGTCGCTATCCTATCTACTCAGCCTGAGTTGCCTTCGCACCTGGCCGTAGGCTGTCGATCCCTGCGCCCGTGGTCAACCTCGTTGTCGCCCAAAAGAGGGCGGTACGTCGAATTTTTTAGCGAGACTCGCGTCTGACCGCCGGGGATTATCATATCCGCTTGGAGTACCCTTCGATACTCTGGTTTATCTGTTCATTGGAAAGGTCAGCTTTATGATCCAAAGACTTCCACTCATTCTACTGGCTGGTTTGATCCTCATTGGATTCACCACATCGGCCGAAGCCCGGAAGCCGGCGAGAGTCTTTGGGGGCAAAGTGATTCTGTCAAAGACCCCTTTCCCAGGTGCCTTCAAGAGTGATCGAGCCTTCATCCGGCACATGAAGAAGGTCAATGTGCGGAAGGTCTCATACCCGAAGTCAGGGACCCTTAATCTAGAGTTCATGGCCTTCTTCCGAAAAGCCAAGCGCGCGACCGAGTTTATCGCGATTGTGTACGACCTGTCAGACCGGGGTCGCCAGGCGATCAGTTTTCCGATCATGCCTAATCAGCGGACCACGCAGATCTTGGCCAGCGGCTTCACCATGACGAAGAAGGATTTCCCTGTGGAGCACAAGTATCGTTTGGTCGTCAGCCTAGGTGGTCGAATCCTCGCGGAGACAAAATTCGCCATCAAGGAGACGAAGGCTGAGCGTGAGGAACGAAAGCAAAAGGAGAAGGCGCTTCGCCGACAAAAGGTCGACTTCTAGACGCCTTCAGTCGTGGGCGCAGCGGAAGCCGACGCGATCACTTTCGATTCGATTATTCATGAGATGCCGGAATCCACGATACGTGATGGTAGAGAAGTCGCTTGTCTCGGCGAAGCTACCGCCTCTCACCGGGATCAGGCCCATCATGCCGGGCGCCTCTGGCCCCATCGGGTCTTGAGGACGCAGGCGGCGGTAATAGATTGGGTCGTACCATCCCTGAATGAACTCGTGGACATTGCCCACCAGATCTTGGACGCCTTGTGCGGTGACGTCTCCTGCCGTCGTGCCAACATCGACCGTACTTCCTCCGCAGCCGAGTAGATTTGCTTGCTGGCAAGTGGGGGCGGCGTCACCCGTGATATATCGACTGTGCATCAGCGGGCTGGCGCCACGCGCGGCGCGCTCCCACTGAGCTTCTGTCGGTAGGCTGCCGCCCGCCCAGCCACAGTAGCCTGATGCCTGTGTTTGGTTCACCCAGACCACAGGATGGTTCGCGTATTGTGGGTCATTATAGCGATCCTGATTGTCCGGCAGACGGCATCGCTCCGCTTCGACACACGCAGCATACTGAGCGTTGGTCACCTCGTGTACATCGATTGAGAACGCGCTCAATTGGATCTCTCGTTGAGGGACCTCGTCACAGTTCTCGTCGGAGCGTGGATCCATCAAGCACCTGTCGGGATCTGCGTCCAAGCTACCGAGTAGGCTCGGCCCGGCCGCGAAGCGCACTGTCTCGCTTCTCAGGTCACTCGGACAGCCATCATCGGCAAACCCGTTGCAGTCATCGTCGATTTGGTTACATGTCTCCATAGCGCCCGGATAGACGTCGGGGTTATCAGGATCGCAGTCTCCTCGCGTCGCCGAGAACCCATCTCCGTCGGTGTCCTCATCGTCGTCGCAGAGGTCGCCGACCCCATCGTTGTCCCGATCAGCCTGGTCAGCATTGGAAACTCTCAGGCAGTTGTCACAGAGATCTCCCACGCCGTCTCCATCACCATCTGATTGCAGCGGATCAGGGGTCTCCGGACATACATCCTCTTCATCGACGACTTCGTCTCCATCCCGGTCACCGCCCGTCGAACACTCTTGGTCGGACCCGCTACAGTCTTGATCGATGCCGTCTCCACAGCGATCTCCAAACCCTGGCCTGACCCTGGGGTTCATGTCATCACAGTCGCCTTCGGCTTCGCTCAGACCGTCTCCGTCTTGGTCTACCTCAGTGCAGGGAAGGTCTCTCCCATCACAGTCTTGATCGACTCCATCATCACAGGTCTCTAGCCGGCCAGGCCGACGTCGATTGTCTTCGTCATCGCAGTCACCCTCAGCAGGGCTATAGCCATCTCTGTCTTGATCGGCGTCTTCGCAGTTGAGGTCTTCACCGTCACAATCTTGGTCAATTCCGTCATCACAGACCTCCCGTCCGTCGGGACTTACGGTGTCATCGGTGTCATCGCAGTCCCCATCGTTGGGTGGATATCCATCTTCGTCGAGATCTAGATACGGATTTGGCTCTCTTTCGTCGGGGGCTCCACTGTCAGCGCTGTTGCCCTCGGGTTGAGCCGGCTCCTTGGCCACACACGCTGTCAATAAGGCACAGCAGAACAGAGCGAGCAGGGACACATGACTTGTGATCTTCAATGTGGGCACTTTCATTAGATTAAGAGGCGGAGGTCTGCGCCTCCAATGGCACGTTATCGCGCGCCAATGTTTAGATTCAAGACACAGGGATTTGGACGAAGCGCTTCTACTCCGTCAATATAGGGTATGCGTTACCTTATCGTCCTCTCCGTTTTGTTTTTTGTAGAGCCGGTCGCGGCCGACTCCATGCCCATCCGAGGTGCGACGGGCGATGGATATGGTCAATTTAGCTGGGGGACGTCTCTAGCTACGGTTGAGAAGATGAGCCCACGACTGTCTGTCTTTGAAGAGGAGACAAGAACACGGTTCGAGCGAACGGTCCGGAAACAATTACTTAAGGCCGACCGATCGGCAAAACGAGCCTCAGGTCGCACCCAACTTAAGCGCACACCCAAGGGCGCCCGACGTCTCAAGAGCTACCGTCACTGGGTTAAAATGGCTGGCTTAGATGGGCGAGTGACGTTCAGCTTCTATAGGGACCAGCTCTTCGAGGTGGCCGTCGGTCTCTTGTATTCAGCCAAGATGCGCTCGAGCAGCAAGGATGTTGTAGAGGCGCTCATCGCGAAGTATGGGCCAGTGCTCCCAGACGCTGAAGGGCTCACTCCGAAGAGCGATGCACCGGTCGTATCTCTAGACATCAGAGGCGGGCGACTGACGATATATCGGACTCGGCCAAAGGCAGGAAAGACAGGATATTTGAAGCTGCTTTATGAGTCGGACAGCTTTGGGACGGAGGCCGCTCGCTATCTGACAGACCTTAAGGTTCGTATCTCTCATTTAAAGACCACCCGCAGCCGTGCGGCTAATCAGCGCGGTGGCGCCGCCAAGAAACGACGGCAAAAGAAGCTTATGGAGAGGCTCTGACTAGTCTCTAACCGGCAAGCGCCTGCAGAAGAAGCATCGGCATGAGCGCCAGAAGTCCCGCTCCAAGACCAGCGCCGTGGCTCTCCCTGAGACCGTTTAAAACCAAGAATACGACGTAGAACTTGTGGGCGTACGGGCCCAGAACGGGGAGGAGGAGAAGGACCGTCGCGACCTCCGTGTAGGCGAACACCCTGAAGGTCATCTCAAAGGGGCCTCGAGTCGCGTTGATGAGGAGCAATAGAGTGTGCGCTATCCAGCTTTTGAGGAAGAGGCTGACGGCGAGCGTGATCGGGATGAATGGGAGCAGACAGAGGACGAACATCGTAGGAGAGAGGTGCGCGAGCTCTGGTACGGACTTAAGCGCCTCCTCGATGTGGCTAGGGTTCGCGAGCAAACGCGCTGTTTGGCCCACCTGTCCCAGCATCCCCGCGAGAACAGCGAAGATGAGCGGTGTCATCAGGTTCGATTTTCGCCACGGGATCTGCTGCATGTAGATGATGGGGTGCATAATCCCGATGACGACGGTCCTCAGGAAGGCGCCCAGGTCGCTTGGATGGGTCTTATTCTCCCAAGGTACGACCACGCTCGGTGACTCACCTTGAGGCCTCTGGGTGCCCAGGCTGACCACGTCTTCGACGA
Organism: uncultured Myxococcales bacterium; assembly: GCA_937902595.1. Lineage (GTDB taxonomy): Bacteria > Myxococcota_A > Bradymonadia > UBA7976 > UBA1532 > UBA1532. The sequence continues at coordinate 20,521 of CALELH010000620.1, read as the reverse complement.
ATCTTGGGTCCCTCGGGTCGTCCCAGGCGGAGTCGTCTGGTCCTGGAGGTCCGTCAAGCGTCGTCCCATGGGGTTCCGATGCTATGCCCAGGCATGGTCCACATCGCGCTAAACCGTCGTCGCCTCGATGAGTACAGCTTTGACAGAGTTGGTCAAAACACTCGAAGCACGCCGCGAAGGCCGGCCGTTCGGGGTGATATGCACAGCGCATGGTTGGGCGCTCGCTCGATTCGCTCATTTCTTACGTTGCTTCCGGCGACTCTGCCGAGCCTTCTTGTTCTTCTTCCGGGCAGCGTTCTTCTTGCTCTTGGCGCGGGCGCCGCCCTTGGGGCTGCCACCTGGAGTGCCCGGTGGTAGGTAGCCGCGGGGTAATCCGGGCATCATCTCTTGCATCGCAGCAGGCGACATCCCACCCATGCCGGGCATACCGCCCATGCCGGGCATACCGCCCATACCGGGCATACCGCCGCCCTCTACGCCGAACTGGGACATTACGTCGCCCATGTCCATCCCACGCAGCTGTTGCATCTGAGCGAACTGCTTAAAACCAGGAAGCTTCATCAATAGGTTTCCACCACCGGGGGATCCGATAGCGCCCATGATCTGTCGCATACCCTTGAAGCGTCCGATCAAATCGGTGACTTCATTCGGCTCATTTCCGGAGCCCTGCGCGATTCGTTTCGCTCGCCTAGGCTCTCCCTCGACGAGCTCAGGTTGCTTTCGCTCCTGCTTTGTCATCGATTGGATGATCGACTCGATCTTACCAAGCGCCTTGTCATCGATCTGAGCCCCGTCGGGCATGCCGTCTCCAAAGAGAGGCATCTTCTCAAAGATCTCCGAAAGTGACCCCATCTGCTTGATGGTGCGGATTTGCTCAAGGAAATCCCACATATCGAAGTTGCCCGAGAGCAGCTTCTTGGCGTCTTCCTCCGCCTTCTCTTCGTCGACGACCTTCTCGAAGTCCTGCATGAGGCCGACGATGTCGCCGAATCCCATGATTCGACTCGCCAATCCCTCCGGTCGGAACTCCTCTAGGGAGTCGAGGTCCTCACCCATGCCCAAGAACTTAATGGGCTTCCCTGTGACGGCCTTTATGGAGAGGGCTGCACCGCCACGGGCGTCACCATCCAGCTTGGTCATGATGAAACCGGAGATCCCGATCTGCTCATCAAATTGGCTCGCGGTGCGTACCGCGTCCTGACCGATCATGGAGTCGACCACGAGGAGCGTATTGTCGGGCTTGGTCGCAGACTTGATCTGTCCAAGTTCGGCCATGAGCGCGTCGTCGATGGCGAGTCGACCGGCGGTGTCGAAGATGACGACGTCTCGGCCTCGCTTGCGCGCGAACTCTACGCCGCCGGCACAGATATCTGGCGGGCTTTGGCCATCCTGATGGTACACAGGGACGTCCAAGCGCTCTCCCAGCACCTTGAGTTGTTCGATGGCCGCTGGTCGGTAGATATCCGCGGCTACCAGAACGGGCCGACGTCCTTGCTCGATCAGGAACTTCGCGAGTTTTCCGGTGGTAGTGGTCTTACCAGCGCCCTGCAGACCGATCATCATCACCTTGGTGATGCCGCTCGCGTAGTTGAGCGCCGAGTCCACAGGGCCCATGAGGGCCTCGAGTTCGTCTTGGCAGATCTTAATGAAGTGGTCACCCGCCGTAACGGACAACCCGCTCTTCTTAGCGACGATCTGGACGACCTCTCCGAGCGCCTTCTCTTTCACGGCGCCGATAAAGGATCTGACGACCTTGAAGTCTACGTCGGCTTCCAACAGCGAGACGCGAATCTCGCGCAGCGCCTCTTCGATGTTCTCCTCGGTGAGTTCACGCTTTCCCTGAAAGCGGTTCTTGACCGATCGGAATCCCTTACTGATCGCTTCGAGCATGAAAAATCTCGGTATTGTCTGCCGGGGCCATGTCCCAAACGCGACGCTCTTTAGGCGGCGCAGGGCTTAGAACAAGGGGTCCCTAAAGGAACGGCAGTCTAGGGGGACGGTTTAATCTCGTCAACCTGATCTAGATTTAAGGATCTCAGCGCCGGTACGGGATAGAATACGTTGCAGAAGAGAGGGGTCTCTTTAGGGTTTGGCATCGCACTCATGCAGGATAGGATGTTAACCCTGCTCTGGAGCAGCGCAAGGAGGGAAGTTTGTCTTTGGAACCCGTCTTAGGGGTTGACCTTGGGACCACTAATTCCTGTGTGGCCGTTGTACTTAACGGTTCCGTACATGTGATTCCAGATGAGACAGGCGATTCGATACAGGCGTCGGTGGTCTCGTTTCTGGAAGATGGCTCGGTGCTCGTGGGTAACCAAGCTCGGCAGGAATCTGTGGTCGATCCGGTCAACAGCGTTGTGTCTGCCAAGCGGTTGATTGGTCGATCTTTCGACAGTGAACAGATCAGATCCATCCGGCGTTCTATGCCTTATCGCGTCGTTAAGGGCCGCCAACAGGAATCCTTTGTAGAGATACGCGGTCAGAAATTCGCGCTCCCCGAAGTGAGCGGGATGGTCCTGCGTCGTATGAAGGACATCGCCGAGGCTTATGTGGGCCAACCCATTCGAAAGGCGGTGATCACCGTCCCAGCGAATTTCAATGATACTCAAAGGCAGATGACTAAGCTCGCCGGCGAGCTCGCAGGGATCGACGTGATTCGTGTCATTAATGAGCCGACGGCCGCAGCGCTCGCCTATGGGTATGGCGACGACGTTAACGCCCGCATCGCCATCTACGATTTTGGGGGCGGGACCTTTGACATTACGCTCTTAGATGTACGCAAGAATGTGTTTGAGGTGGTCTCGACAGCAGGGGACAGTTTTTTGGGAGGGGACGACTTCGATGATCGCCTCGCCAGGTACATGATCGCTGCCTTTAAGAAACAACATGACGTCGCCTTGGATGATGACCCCTTTGTCTGGGGCAGGCTCAAGCACGTGGCAGAGAAGACCAAGCGTGAGCTCACGGAGACGGACAAAGCCATCGTGATGGTCCATGAGCTCGCTCAAGACGAGGCTGGTGCGCCTCTCGATCTCAGGTTTCAACTGGACCGGAAAGGCTTTGGTGAGCGGTGTAAGGACATCGTCCAGCGAACCTTCCTTATCTGCGATGAGGCGCTTCGGAACGCGCGCCTCACGGTGCAGGACTTGGACGAGGTTGTGCTGGTGGGCGGCAGCACCCGGATGCCTCTCGTGAGGGAGATGGTGAAACAATATTTCGGTCGGGAGGTCTTGGCTGAAGTGAACCCTGATGAGGTTGTCGCGATTGGTGCGGCGATTCAGGGGGCTGCGCTGGTCCAGGACCACTTGGTTGAGGGAAACACCGGCGCCCATGCGCTGCTCTTAGATGTCGCCCCTCAATCTCTGGGGATTCAGAGTGTCAGCGAGATTTTTGAGGTCTTGATTGAGCGGAATGCCCAAATTCCATGCGAAAGGACCCAGGTCTTTACGACGACGAAGGATAATCAGGAATCCGTCAGCATCAGGATCTTTCAGGGTGAGAGCCGAATCGTCGCGGAGAACACGCGCTTGGGCGAGATCGAGCTTTACGGTCTACGTCCGGCGCCTCGTGGTCAGATTCAGATCGAGGTCACCTTCGAGATCGACGCGAATGGACTTGTCGTCGTGACGGCGCGAGATCTTGAGACTGGGCGCGCTCAGGCCGCTCACGTACGGGTCTCCGCAGGCTATGATCCTGACGACATCGACGCGATGCGCGCGCGGAGCTCTTAGTGGAACAACGTTCGAGCCATTTAGGTCGGGTCTCGCTCAAGCGATCCTCCGTCGATCGAAAGATCGCTCACATCTGTTTGACGGGTGGCGTTCGCGATGTCGTGATTCAGGCGGTCGGGAGCTTGGACCTTGTGACCGACGAGGTCACCCAGCCTGCGCTACTGAGCAGGGTGAGACATCGCTCTCGGCTGGTCGTCATCGACGCGGATGTGCCCAAGGTCGAGAAGCTATGCCGCCGCCTAAGGATGACTCGCCACGGCTGGTCTTTGACCATCGCCTTGGTTGGGCAGTCACTTTCGGACCGCGACGCTTCGGCGCGGCTCTGTCAACGAGCGAACGCCGATGTCGGTCTGCCGCGAAGCGCGCCGCGCACCTTATTTCAAGAGAAGATGGAGGAGGCTCTGATCGAGCGCGCTCCATTAGCCGACTTTGGCGTCCTCCCGTCGGAGCTTGTTGTCGAGCTTGATACGCTCTTTGGCGGTATGAGCTACCAGGACTATTACGGTGTCTTTGGTGTGCCTAGAACCGCGACGCATGAAGATATAAGGGAGCGCTTTCACCGACTCGCTGAGCTGTCACACCCGGACCGGTATCGGAGCCTACTCCAAGGCAGCGGCTTTCTGCATCGTCGGATAGAGAACATCTATAAACGTCTCTCAGAGGCCTACCATGTCTTGGAGAATCCGGTTCGACGGGCAGTCTATGACCTCTGTTTAAGAACTCGAGGCGCGCTCCGTTATGATCCCGAGGTTCTCCGCGCCTCTTCGCGGCGAGAGTTGAGCGTATGTGAGACGCCTGAGGGACGCCTCGCTGTGGTCCGTGGATTGAGCGCCCGGAGCATAGGTGATTGGAAAAAAGCTGAAGACGCTCTAAAAGACGCCATTGAATGTGAGCCTGAGAATGGATCGCTGCGCGCGATCTTAGCCTCGGTCTCTAGCGTTCGTGCCCTGGCTGACCACGCGTAGGGTCGAGCCACAGACTAGTTTAAGTGTCCTTCTTGGAGAGACATCATGTTGAGTCGAGTACTTTCAGGGATCGTGATGGCTGTCGGGATCGTCGCCGTATTGCTCTACACCCCCTGGTGGGTCTTTGCGGGCGTTGTCGCCCTCGCTGGGGCCGTGGGGGCACGAGAATATCAGCGAATGGCGCGCCCCGAGGCTGAGACCGTTGACGTCGTTCTCTTTGTTTTGGTCTGTGAAGCCGTCATCCTGTGGCCCGTGATCGCGATGAAGTGCACTGGGTATAGCCATGGACTGGCTCTCGCTCTTGGCTTTATTTTACTCGCTGTCATGCGCCTGGCGCGTCCAGAGCCTATCGAGTCAGCTTTTCCAACTCTCTCCTTGGATGTCTGTGGCCTGCTCTACTTGGGCGCGACCTTCCCGTTTATTCTTTTAATGCGTTTGGAGCCCCAGGGTGGTTGGATCGTTCTCCTGGCGATGGCCATCACCTTTGGTTCCGACACGGGGGCTTACTTTTCGGGGCGGTATTTTGGGAAGCATAAGCTCTATCCGCTCGTCAGCCCGAAGAAGACGATTGAGGGTGCTGTCGGTGGCATGGCGACCGCGATCGGTTTCACATTTCTGTGCCAGGCCTATGTGCCTGGTTTGGACTCTCTCACTAGTCTGGATTGCGTGATTCTCGGTGCGGTCGGCTCATCATTCGCCATTATCGGAGACCTGGTCGAGTCGCTCATGAAGCGATCCTTTGATGTTAAGGATTCCGGAGATCTGATCCCTGGTCACGGAGGCATCCTCGATCGCGTTGATGCTCTGCTCTTTTGTGGTCCCTTCGTCTGGCTCTACTTGGAGCACTTCACTCGATGACGCCCCTCACGATTATCGCGGCGATCGTCTTGGTCGGCGTGTTGATTACGATCCATGAGTTTGGCCACTTCATCGTCGCCAAATTATGCGGGGTCAAGGTGGAGGTCTTCTCGATTGGATTCGGGCGGCCCATCTTGGAGATCACTCGCGGTGAGACGAATTATCGAATCGCTTGGATTCCATTTGGTGGCTACGTCCGAATGCTCGGTCAGGATCCAGAAGATGAGGTGTCGCCCGAAGACGAGGGGCGCAGTCTTCCGGAGCAGTCGGCCATCGCCCGGATCGCCATCGCCTTCGCCGGACCCGCGATGAATATTCTCCTGCCCTTCCTGATCGTGCTCCCCATGGTGGCGTTCAGCGACCAATACGATGAGGTACACAGCAGTCGGGTTGGGGCGACAGACCACAGCATGCCGGGTCACTTGGCTGGTCTCCGCAAGGGGGACACCATCACATCTATCGATGGAAATTCGATTCATGCGTTCTGGCAGGTCATTGAGCACATAAACGCCTACGAGCCTGGCGATGAACCATTGAGTATCGTCGTTGAGCGCGCTGGCGGCTCCAAGACTCTGAGCGTACGGCCGAAGGCGGTTCACTACTCGGATCCTTTTCTGGGCTATACGAAGACCACATTCGTCATCGGTTACCAGCCCGACATGCTCAATCCACTCGTGGCGGTTACAGAGCCAAACAGCCCGTCTGCCCGCGCAGGAATTAGGACCTTTGATAAGGTCTTATCCGTCGGTGGAGTCGAGACTGTTCGCTTTCTTGATGTAATGGAAAGGCTGCGCGCGGTCACTCCTGATACGACGGTCACCGTGGTCGTTGAGCGCGTGGGCGATGCGGTGCTGCCGACCCTCGACTTTCTTCGTCATAGGACACGGGTAGAGCTTAAGTATTCGGTGCGTGAGGCTGGCGAAGCGCCAGGCCTCCGCCACGCGGGTACCTGTGTGACCTCCGTCGATCCGAACGGCCCAGCGAGCGAGATCCTTAAGCAGGGTGACTGTCTCATCTCCGTTGATGGGTTCACTCAGAACTTAGGCGCGTTTCTCAACCGTCGTCTCAACACACATCCAGAGCGTCCGAAGACGCTACAGTGGCTGCGTGACGGCGAGATGATGACGGGGAGTTTGCAGAGGCGCGCCGTGTCTCGAACGGATGCGATGGCGGGCGAGTATACGATCTGGAGTCTAGGGTTCTCGCGTCCGCGTTACGAGATGATTCCCAATGAGAAGGTCGTCAATCAGGATCGGCTCGCCCACGCCTGGTATGAGGCTCACAGTCGCTTCACGCGACAAACGGAGCAGATCCTTCGAGCCATCGGTGGCATGTTCACGGGCGCGGTGAGCCCCACGCAGCTGAGCGGTCCCTTGACTATATTTCAACTCGCGGGCCGCGCGGCTAAGCAGGGTTGGGACGTCTATCTCAACCTGATGGTTTTACTCAGTCTTAGTATCGGCTTCTTCAACCTGCTGCCAATCCCGCTATTGGATGGTGGTCATATCTTGGTGGCCTTTGTTGAATTGATCACTCGCAGACCGACCTCCCCTCAAGTCCTGGAGGCGTTTCAGCGGGTTGGCGTCATCTTCATCTTGGGGCTGTTTGTCTTCGCTATGGTGAATGATTCGGTGAGAACCTGGCGCACGGTTAAACCCGATGATCATGTCTCTATCGACCGTCTAAAAGGGTTGATGGGCAGCGTCTATCGAAATGACGTGAGTGGGCAATTGGCTCAGGTGACCCCTGAGACTCGTACCCTCATCGCCGAGAAGGTCGGCTTACCTAATTCGGCGACCAAAGAGGCGATCGCTGAGCGCTTGGTCGTGTTCCTAGGATGGCGCTTTGAGCTCGCGCCTGCCTCCGTACCTCAGATTGTTGAGGGCGCTGATAGCAAAACGAAGAGGGTGGTCAGGGCAGAGGTTGGGGGACGTGATATCCTGGTGACGATGAAGAATATCAGTGGCCGCTGGTTCGCTGACCTAACCTCCATCCGGCTCGTTAATCCCGTGGATCTATAGTTCCGAGAGAGTGTGTAGTTTCAATGAAGCTTCTATGTATCGATACAGCCACGTTTTTTGAGTCCGTCGCGCTCATCGATGGAGGTCAAATTGTGGCCGAGCATCGTGTTGAGCGTCATCGTGGTCATGGACCGGGTATTCTAGATGATGTGGACGGTTTACTGATGCAATCAGGCTGGTGCCTGGGTGATGTAGACGGATTCGTCTCAGGCCTGGGGCCTGGCAGCTTCACTGGATTGAGGATCTGTCTGGCGACGCTCAAGGGGTTTGCCTTAGCGCTCAATAAGCCCATCTATGGGGCACGCACGACTCATCTCATAAGGGCAGGCGTTGGGGAAGACGCCGTGGCTGTGCTGGACGCGCGTCGCGGTCAAGTCTATGTGGAGGGCGGGCCCATAAGTGAACCCGTGTGCTGCGACCCGAGTCGGGTCGCAGAGCTGCTCGAGGACGGTGTCTATCGACTGGTGGGTGACGGCGCGACACTCTATGAATCGATCCTTACGGAGACGATGCCTGGTATCAGCGTGATCGATGACCCAGCCCTCCATCACCCAAGGGCCGCGCTACTCCCTAGCCTCGTTGACCTTGAGTCACCACAGGCGTTAGCGACTCTGGAGCCTGTCTATGTTCGGAAGTCGGACGCAGAGATCAACTATCCGGACGGCTACCCAGATGCAGCGCTTCGCCCCCCGACGAAGAAATGACCAAGGAACCGATGAAGCTCGGGGTGGAACCTCCCCGGCAATACGCCCTTAGAGATGCGTACGATCGGAGGGTCTGGCGAACGCCTGGTACGGTGATTTGTCGAGAACTCTTCTTCTGGGCTTTGGGGGTCTTGACCCTCGGGGTTGTCTACAATCATCACCTGCTCATGCTCTTAGGCGCTGTCTTCTGCGTGCTGCTCGTGGCCCTGGGCTTCTTAGCGAGCGTGTTAAGGAACAAGACGCGCGTTGGGCTCGTGCGGACAGCACCTGCAGTCAAGGGGACCTTGGGGGTACCACGCCGCGTGCCCATGCTGCATGAGCTCTTTCGTGGTCAGCGGGAGAGCACGTACATCTTACCCTACAACTACACGACCGATGAGGGCGTGGACGTGACCGGCAGACTCTGGATCTGTGGATGCGCTCGAAACCATCTTCCACCAAAGAGTGTGGAGTGGATCCTCTACGAGCCTGAGCAGGCAAAAAGCAGCCTCCCATTGAGAGTTGCTGTGATGGTTGCGCCTCACTGATGCCCCGAAGCGCGATTAGATATATGCTAGACCAAAGACACTACACTTTGAGGGAGTTTCGATGAAATCAGCCGTAATCGGTGGGGGAAGCTGGGGGACCGCTTTGGCGGCTGTGCTCGCTGATAAGGGCCCTGTGATCCAATGGGCACGTGATCCCATCGTCGCTGATGGGATCAATCGTGATCGTCGGAATCCACGCTATCAGTCAGATCTCGATTTACCGGAAGGTCTCACGTCGACTGTCTCCTTGGAGAGCGCTTTGTCCGGCGCGGAACTTGTCTGCGTCGTGGTCCCGAGCCACGCGATGCGGCGTGTTATGACCGAAGCAGCCCCATTCCTGCGCGCGGGTGTCCCGATCGTGAGTGCATCCAAGGGTATCGAGAATGACTCCTTGATGACCATGGAGGAGGTCATCTCCGAAGTGATCGATCCATCGTGTCGGAGTGACCTCAGCTTCCTCTCCGGTCCAAGCTTCGCCCGGGAGACTCTGCTACAGATGGCCACAGCCGTGACGGTGGCCGCGCGCTTCCCGAGTGTCGCTGAGTTTGTTCAGAAGGCGTTTAGCACCCCATATTTTCGTGCCTATACGACGGAGGATGTCACGGGCGTAGAGTTGGGCGGTGCGTTGAAGAACGTCGTCGCTATCGCGGCAGGGGTTGTGCACGGCCTAGGGTTAGGTCACAACACCCGCGCGGCGCTTCTGACGCGAGGGCTCGCCGAGATTACCCGACTGGCTGTACACCGAGGTGCCAATCCACTGACATTGAGCGGTCTGTCAGGGATGGGCGACCTGGTCCTGACGTGTACTGGAGATCTGTCTCGGAACCGGACGGTGGGCGTTAAGTTGGGCCAGGGTCAGGCGCTGTCCGATATCTTGAAGGAGATGAAGCAAGTCGCAGAGGGCGTCAAGACTACTCGGAGCGCATACGACCTCGCGAACCGAGAAGGGGTTGAGATGCCTATAACGACTGAGGTGTTCAGAATTTTGTACGAGGGGAAATGCGGTAGGAAGGCCGTCGAAGACCTCATGGTTCGCGACCTTAAGCGGGAGCGAGCGTGATCCGACACCTGCTCGCGACGCTCTTGATCTTTCCGACTATATCCGTCGCTCAGGGGACGTCGAGTCGTCCAAATCTCGAGCGAGTTGAAGAGCTCATGGGCGTCTATCTGGTCCACAGCCCGAGACGCCATGAATCAGAGAAAGTTGTCTACAAGAGAGGGACCCTCAAGATAGACCTCTGGCACCCTGTCCACCGGATGTCGGATGTCGACCTCAAGACGAGGGCTGTGCAGTGGCTGGTGTTTGGGAGAACGCAGTATTCGACCGGCGCGCGAGGGGTTTTCAGCGAAATGCCGATGGTGAAGCGCGTAATCTTGCGTTTTCATGAGGTCGTTCGCGCCGGGAAGAACACTCGACGGCGGGTCGCTCGAGAGCGCAGAAAACGGTTCCTAGCGTTATCGCTGACGCGGAAGGATTTTGAGAAACTAGAGCTAGGGCCTCTTGAGACGTGTCGGGAGCAGACGGATTGCGAGCGGCTGTTTAAGAGGGGCTTCTCCAAGGCGTTCTTTGACGCTCGGTATACGGCGAAACGAAGACGAGAAATCTAAGGCGAATAATGACAGACACATGGACAATCGCCCGCGTTTTGCAGTGGACGACAGGCTATTTTGAGGAGAAGGACTTCGACACGGCTCGCTTAGACGCAGAGCTCTTGATTTCCGACGCGCTGAATCTTGACCGAGTGAGTCTCTACGTGCGCCATCACCAGCCGCTCCAGCCTGAAGAGCTGTCGGAGATTCGCGAGCGGGTACGCCGGAGGGCAGCTAACGAGCCTGTCGCGTACATCACTGGGACTCGAGGCTTCTGGGAGATCGATGTAGGCGTTGATCACCGCGTCCTTGTGCCTCGGCCTGAGACAGAGCACCTCGTCGAGCGTGCTTTGGCCAATATACCCGAAGGAGAGTCCAAGAGAGTCGTCGATGTTGGGTGCGGCAGCGGGTGCATTGCTCTGTCTATCGCCAAAGCCCGGCCACAGTGTGATGTTATGGGCATCGACATCTCGACCGACGCGCTGTCTGTGGCCCGCGGGAACGCGGAGCGGTTGAGTTTACCGGGAGTCTCCTGGAGCGAAGGAGACCTGCTCGAGGGACAAACAGAGCCGTTTGACCTCATATTGAGCAATCCACCCTATATCGCATCGGCAGAGATCGAGCAGTTGATGGTCGATGTGAGAGCCTTCGAGCCAAGGCTCGCTCTAGATGGAGGAGCCGATGGACTCGATGTCTATCGTCGCCTCGTGCCGCAAGCCTATAGTCGGCTCAATGAAGACGGCCTGTTGATCGTAGAGATTGGGCACGATCAGGGGGAGGCAGTCTCGGCTCTTTTTGGGGCAGCCGGCTTCTCGGAAGTGTCCGTCTTGAAGGACTATGCAGGCCTCGACAGAGTCGTCTCTGGGCGCGCTGCAGGAGCCTAATCTTGCCCGGGCCTGTCCTTGGCCGCGGCGACTATTTGATCCGTATACGCACGTCGTTCAACCATCACTCCATCACCTGTGGGCCCACCCAGGACCAGCACTCGAGCATACTGACCTCGGTCATCCTCCAAGAAGCGAATCGCGTGTGTCACCAAGCGCGCTCGAGAGAAGGCCACCAGGACATCTCGGACGCGACCGCCATCGAAGACGAAGACCACGTTTCCATCGGGCTTTACCGAGCGCGCAGCGACCTCAGCGAAGTCATTGACGTCTCCATAGAGTGCGTGGGTCGCCCGGGCCTTCGCGCTGTCTTCGCTCACTCGGCCCCAGCCACTTGGATAGAATGGGGGATTCGCGACCACGAGATCGAACCCTTGGGTGCTTGAGGCCACTCTGAGATCGCAGACTTCTACTGTGAAGTCATCCACGCCGAGGAGGGTGAGGTTTCGCTGAGCTTGGTCCGCGGTGTTTGGGTCTAGCTCGAGGCCAACGCACTCGCCCAGAGATGGATACACTTGGTTCAGGGCCACCAGCAAGGCGCCGGTCCCTGTGCCCAAATCGAGGACACGATCGGCCTGAGCGGCCGGCGAGAACTCCGCGACCTCAAATGCCCATGGACATGGTTTGAATCCAGCCCGGTCGGCGATGAGCCATCCATCACCGAAGCGCGAGACCCGCTCACCACGTTTAACGGTGACGCCTCGCGACCGGGCGAACTCTCGGCCTGATCGCATCGGTCTTAGAGTCGATCGAGTAGAGATTTGGCCGCGTCAGGGTGCCCAGCAGAGAGGCGCTCAGCGACCCGGTTAAGCGCTGACCGCTCACTCTCTTCGATACGTCCCCAAAGCCCGAACACGCCACCACAGGCGTCTGCGACGCGGAGAGATAGGTCAATGAGGTTGTTCTTAGCGGCCTCTGCCTCGCCCTCCGGGAGGACATGCAGGAGGCTAGATATGAACGCCATTGACGCCGCGACGAGCTTTGCGTCGGGTGGCTCCGAGAGCATTTTTTCGAACAACGCCCTCGCTGGGCCTTCAGTGATGCCCGTTGCCGTTGCGGCCTCATTCAACAGGACGCGCTCGCCGTCCTGAACTTCTCCATCAGCCCAGGCGACATCAAAGAGCGGGACCAAATGCAGTACGGGGACCATCTCAGAGGTGATTCCCAGCTCTGCGAGTCGAGCGAGTACGGCGTCATCGGCGACGCCGGTCTCCGCCTTGATGGACTCGACCTGCGCTTCATTCTGAAGCCGCTTGCGGAGCTCATCGATCAGGGCTGCGTCTTGGCTGCGGTGATATGATTCTTCGTTTGCCTGCCCGAGCTGGTCGAGGGGATGGGTCTTATCAGACATGTTTACCTTCTCATTGAGTAGAAATTCTCGGCGAATGATTCCACCAAGCGGACGCTAAATTCAAGATGCGTGTGTTCAGTTCTTTGAGGCGGTCCGCTTCGAGTCTTTCAGAGAGGTCTCTGTAGCGGTGAGCTGACCTTACGTCTCACTCTTCCGGTGGCGTGAGCTCTAAGATGATCAAGACGCGGCTGGAGTGGCCTTGTCCCCAGCGGACCTGCCGCGTCAGCAGGTCCCCGCGCACTCGAACAGCTCTGCCCGGCGCTTCACTCATACTCTGCAGGAGCTGTTGGGAGAGAGTTCCACTCTCGGATGCGTCCTCGATAGAGACGCGCTCCCATCGATCGCCAAAGCTGATCTCCGCGGCGAGTTCCGGTCGGTCAGCGAGGCTCTCCGATGGATTGTAACGCATGGTAAATACGCCCTCTCCAGAGTCCAAAAGCGCTGCGCTTCGGGGATGCGCCATCTGCCGACCACCACACGACGAGACCAATCCAAGCAATAGAAAGATTGCATAATACCTCATCACTGAAGTATACGCGGCTTCTCGGCGGACGCGAGAATACCGATGAGTTTGGTTCATCGTTGGAATCGCGGTACGTTTAACTAGATTGCCTCTCCCCATATGGGCAGCAGGTCGAAGCGTCCACCTCAGTAGAGGGGGTGCATTCGGATCACTGGTTGGCAGTTGCACCTATAACCTGATTGCCTGGAGCCATGTGAGCCCGGGACGAGAGGGAGCACGATGAGCAGAGTAACAACTCGACAGATCCGCAATTGGCGCGAGCAGGAGCGTAAGTTGGTCATGGTGACCTGCTATGACGCGACCTTTGCGCGACTGGTCGATCAGTCCGCGGTCGACGCGATCTTGATCGGCGACTCCCTGGGTATGGTGATCCAGGGACATGAGCACACCCTTCCTGTGACCCTAGACGAGGTGATCTACCATTGTAGAGCCGTCGCGCGTGGATCATCGAAAGCACATTTGGTCGGTGACCTCCCCTTTGGGACCTATCAAGGAAGCGAAGATGAGGCGCTCGCGAACGCGGCGCGTCTAATGAAGGAAGGCGGCGTTCAGGCGGTCAAACTAGAGGGCGGTCTGCAATACGCCGAGCTGGTGGCGCGTATGACTCGAGCCGGTATACCTGTGATGGGGCATCTCGGCCTCACACCGCAGTCCGTACATCAGTTTGGCGGCTATCGAATCCAGGGCCGAACCCTCAACGCAGCTGAGCGACTTAAGCAAGACGCTCACGCTCTTCAGGAGGCGGGCGCCTATGCGGTCGTCTTGGAGGGGATCCCTGCCACACTGGCTGCAGAAGTCACCGAGGGCCTAGAGATCCCCACGATCGGGATCGGTGCTGGCGGCGCCTGCAGTGGCCAGGTGCTTGTCCTCTACGATCTGCTTGGGCTGGATGAGCGCTTTAATCCAAAGTTTCTAAAGAAGTATGTGAACCTCAATGACGCGGTCGTCGGTGCACTCAATGAGTACGCTGACGAGGTCCGTGAGGGATCTTTTCCCAGCCTCGCCCACAGCCATCACTAAGATAGATCCTTGTGACTGTTCGCATTCCAGATGGCCTGCTTGTCTTGGAGACCAAGGCCGACGTCAAGGTTTGGCGCCAGGCTCAAAGAGCGGCAGGCCATACCATTGGGTTTGTTCCGACCATGGGATATCTCCATGAAGGTCATCTGAGCCTGATCAGGATGGCGACGGAGCGGTCCGAGGTCGTCTTAGCGAGCATCTTTGTGAACCCCACTCAGTTCGCACCAAACGAGGACCTAGACGCGTACCCAAGAGATATAGAGGGTGATCTAAGGAAGGCACGCAGCGCAGGGTGTGCCGCGGTCTTCTTACCGTCGGTATCGGAGATGTATTCCGAAGATGCTCAAACGAGCATTCATGCCGGCGCTCTCGCCAAGGGTCTCTGCGGTGAGAGTCGCCCGAGCCACTTCAGTGGAGTCTGTACGGTCGTCGCGAAGCTGCTCAATATCGTGGGGTGCGACCTCGCGGTCTTCGGCCAAAAAGATTACCAGCAGCTCGCCATCATTAGGCGGATGGTCCAGGACCTGGATATCCCGGTGGAGATCCTCGCGGGTCCCATCGTCCGAGAGTCAGACGGACTCGCGCTCAGCAGTCGTAACGCTTATTTGAGCAAGGAGCACCGGCGGGAGGCTCTCTCGCTCTCCGAAGGGTTAGCTCAGGCTCGATCAGCTTGGCAGAAAGGGGAGCGCAGCGCTGGGACTCTAAGGCAGGCCGTCGCCGACGTCATCAAGACCCGCCCCAGCGCCGAGATTGACTATATTCAGGTGGTCGATGCGGTGTCCCTCGAGCCCATTGAGGTCGACTGCGCTGGAGACGCGCTCATCGCCTTAGCTGTCCGCTTTGGAGCGACGCGCTTGATCGACAACACCGTATTAGAGGTCTAAGAGGACCTAGTCCATTGGTGCTACTTGCGCCATGGGTAGGCAGCGGCGTGTCTGGGCTGTGGCGATGAAACCGCAGCGATTCGCCGCGCACGCACATGTTCCAGTGTTGGCGAGGCACTCCGCCCACTCAGAGAGCGGTGCGCTCACGTCTGCGAAGGCGTCCGCCCCTGCGTCTACATTGAGACAAAGCTGACCATCTCGACCCATTTGGCGACATTGATTATCGGCTCTACAGCGCACAGGGAGCTCTTCAGCCAGCCCATAGCAGCGCTGGAGAGGCTGCAGCGCGTCTACCCCGTCGGCGCAGCGTACCTCGCACTCATTGGCATAGACGGTTCCGTCGCGGCTGCAGACGGGACGCCAGTCGGTGGGGCACGCCTGACAGGGATTCTGTGGATTTCCGCACCCCGAGTTGTCTGGGCCAGCGCCGTTACCGTCGGCCGCCTCGTCGACGCGACCGTCGCAGTCATTGTCGATCTCGTCGCAGATCTCACGGGAGGGGGCTTGGAAGCTCACACACTGGCTCCAGGATCCATTTACGCACTCTTGCCGACCTTGGCCACACAGCGGATTATCGCTATCGATCCCACAGTCTCGGGCTAAAGGAACATGGTCTGGTCGAGGACAAGGCTCTCCGTTTGGGCATAGATCGTTGGCTTCATCCACATGTCCATCGCAATCATTATCAAGACCGTCGCATACCTCATCTCTTGGCCCGACGGAGCGAACACAGGCTGACCACTCTCCGTCAGCCGTACACTCTTGGACGCCCGCTCGGCATTCTCCCACGTCTTGACCACACGCTCTGCGAGCGATGTCCTCGTCGATCCTTCCGTCGCAATCATTGTCGCGGCTGTCACAGACCTCTCGGTCGATGGGCCGTGACACGGCCTCGCTGCCTAGTCCGGCGCACAGGGCGAGACACCTGTTCTCGAATATACCTCGGCCCGTACAGACCTGCTCGCTCGGGAAGTTGCCGCACGCGCAGGTCTGGCAGACTCGCGTTCCGCTGAGATCAGGCAAGCATCGTAGGCTTCCTGGACATTGCTCATCACTCTCGCACTGTGGGAGGCAGATGCCCTCCGCGGCGACCTCACGACCACGCCGGTGCAAGATTGAGGCGCAATGACCAAAGCGGCAGGCGCTCGGGTCCTGGACGTTGCAGGTCGGCAGGCAGATTCCGACGTCTGAGGTGACCGGATAGCAGCCCAGTGACGCCTGCTGTCGTCGTGGACATGGCTCGTTGGTGCTGCATCTCGGCAATGGTCGACACTGCAAAATACAGTCAGGATCAGATTCGGGATCACACATTCTTCCTCGGTTTGTCGAACCGCGAAGCACGGGGATGCACGCCTGATCAAATTGACAATCAGCCGACGACTCACATGAGTTTTCTCCGCACTCGCCACGGTAAGCGACGGGGTCCTCGGCGCATTGAGCGTGGCAGGCAGATGGGTGCGTGGCACCGGACCGTCCGCAGACACGCATGTCTTCACTTGGGTTCGGGCATTCACACTCCCTGGGTCTGCACTGGCCGCGCACGCACTCAAGGCCTTCGTCGCATGGGTTCATCGGCCCGCATCCAGATTCACACCGGCCGTCCATGATCGCCTCCGCACCTCCGCATTCTGCTTCGCAGCGATTGGTAAAGGTCTGACGGCGATCTTCCACTACCGCGCAGACCGGGCGTAGATCATCAGGGCATCTTTCACGACAGGTATCCGTGGGATCTTTGCATTCAAAGGCGGTCGGCCTGCATTCGCCGTCGACGCATGCTTTTCCTCGCTCGCACCGCTCGACACCGCACAGTTCGCTGCCCTGTTCACATTGCCCGCCGATGCAGGTGTCTCCATCGGGGCAGGTCCCACGGCCACAAGGAAAAACACATAGGCCGTCTCCCTGACATCCGGTGGATGGACAGGTGGCGCCGGAGCATGTGCAGCCTAAGCAGCCATCATCGTCGTGGACCAGGCCATCCGGGCAGTAGACGTTACACGCGTCTAGGGCCTCGCATTCAGGCGGAGCGCAGCCTTCACAGGTGACGGTGACCTCGATGTCTGCGCTCGCTGCGCCGAACACTCTGAGGAGAACAAAGTGATCTCCGCTAGAGGTGGGCATCCAAGTCTCCAATATGGTGGGCGCGGCGCCGCTCTTCGTTGAGCTGTGATCGCCCCACAGGCCCGTCGAAGACCGTGGGCCGTATGCAGTTACGCTGAAGGTGCCAGAGCTGCGGCTTCTTAGGGTGAAGACCGGGCGGTCGCCAGGGTTCGCCGCGACGACAAACCCGGTGAGGCCACCTGCGGCGATAGTTCCGCTCTTGGTCTCGCCATATTTGATCCGACCCATAGGCGTAAACAGAGTCAACCGCACGCCATCGTCAGTCGTGAAATGTCCCTGCCCGCTTGGGGGAGGTGTCACTCGCGTGTTTGACTGCTTTGGCTGGGGACATCCCGCCAAAGTGAACGCCAATACGACGAATGTAAGGACATATCTCAAGTGCTCACCTCCAGGGGTACCTCAAGTATAGATCGCAACCTTCGTGCCACACGAGTCTTCTGCCGGCCAGGGCCAAATCCCCCTATGTCTCGAAGACGCGGTCCTGAAATATACGGGCACGGTGTAAAGTTTACTTGTCACTGTCAACCTAGCTTGTCAGTCGGCGATGTTGAGTATGAAGTGGGTCCGGCTTCCATCTTTTGCTCGAACTTCCACTTTGATTCGCCCTGTCGCCAACCGCGTTGGAGGTCCAGGGATGGGTCCCTTGTCTTCACCATTGATAGAAAGAACTCCGTAGGGGGTTGAACCGAAGGTTACGTAGGGGACTCCGCTCCGCGTGACCGCGCGCACCTTGACCTTGGGTCCTTGCCCTGTCGCGATCGTGGCCAGCGCGGCGCGCTTCGTGATCTGATACCAACCCTCTCGGAGCGCGGCGCCGCGGATCTTCGCCTGCGCCTCCTCAATGCGGATGCGTAGACCCTTTAGAGGGGGGGGGCTCGGTGGGATCACCGCGATGGCCGGGGTCTTAGGCGCCGCTTTGATCGAGTCGAGGCCGGCGTCGACCTTAATTGGCTTTGGGACTGGAGGTGCCTTGGCGCGAGGTGTCGCCTGAACGGTTCGCGGTCTGCCTCTCTTTCGCGTCCTTGGTTTCGTCTTCTTCGCCCGCTTCGAGGCGGACTTTACCTTTGTTTTCAGAGAGGGGCTTGCGCCGATGACGGCCTCCGGAGCGCGCCCTCCTAGTTCATTTGTACGCACGACTGCGTCCGCCGCCGGCCCTTGGTCAGCGAGTGTCTGAGCGGGCGCGGATGCGTCCTTGAGTTGCTCCCTGGGAGTGAAGGCGTCCCTCGCGATTTGAGCGACCGCGACGCCGTTCGTTTGATTGGAGGTGCCAGATGCTCTCGGTTCTGTGGGCGGTGCATCGGAGGTCTGCGTGTCTAAAAGCCAAACGCCGCCCATGGCGAGTCCTGCGATGAGCGTCAGCGGAATGAGTATTCGGCTGAGTGGACTGGTCTTTGGAGAGTCCGAATTGGAGATCTCTGTGACTGGGGCTTCTATCGATGGGGTGCGTTCCCCGGCGTCCTCGGTCTGCTCATCTAGGGTGTCTGGGCGTGGATGCTCGGCGCTCGCAGTGTTTTCAAGACCGATATCTACTGAGGGGGTTGAGAGGACAGGGGACTCAGCGACGGCCGTATGCTCTGATCCATATCGATTGAGCGTAATGGGATCAGCAGCGACGGCCGTCGACTCGACGGTCTGCTCCGTTCGCATGCGCAGGGACGCTGACCGTTCAGGAAACATGGACCTAAGCCAGGTGCCCACCTCGGGCTGTCCGATGGTGACGCCGCTCAGATTCGCTGCGTCTTGGAGCGCATCTGCGAAAGCTCCAGCGTCGGGAAAGCGATCCCGTCGGTCTTTCGAGAGGGCTCGATTCACGGCCTTAGCGATGGTCGGGCTGACGCCGGGAGCCACCTCGGAGAGTGGCGCCAAGAGATTAGCCTGAGCGACTCTCGCTAGGATCGTGTGGGCGCCTTCTTCCGTATAGAAAGCTCGGGTACCGCTGAGCAGCTCATAGAGCACGATGGCCAAACTAAACTGGTCGCTGCGGCCATCGACGGCTCTGGCCTCAGCCTGCTCGGGGCTCATGTATGCGAACTTTCCCTTAAGCGTGCCTTCTTCTTGGTTTTCTCGCGCTGTCGCTTGGGCGAGGCCAAAGTCCGCCAACTTTACATCGCCTTCAAAGGACAGGAGGATGTTCTGTGGTGAGACATCGCGATGAATGATGTTGAGGGCGCGCCCCCGTGAGTCGCGGGCGCGATGTGCGTAGTCGAGAGCACGCGCACAGGACGTAGCGATCTGTAGAGCGAGGCCCGTTGGAACCGGTCCGCACACGTGGTCATAGACCGCCTTAACGTCAACTCCATGGACGTACTCCATGGCTAACCAAGCTCGCCCCTGGTCACGCCCAAAGTCAAAGACCGGGACGATGTTCCTGTGGGTGAGTACCGCGGCCAACCGGGCTTCTCGCTCGAAGAACTCCAGGAACCGAGCGTCTGCCATAAGTTTGGGCAGCACACACTTGAGCGCGACTTGCTTCTCAAAGCCCCCATGACGCTCTAGGGCAGCCAGGTACACCTCACCCATTCCACCCATGGCGATGGTCTTTAGGATCTTGTACGGACCGAGCGTCTTCACCAATCCACCTTCTCTCCTCCCAAAAGGATGGTCAACATCTGAACCTCTCCTCAGCGACCTGGTCGCACCTTATAGACCAAACAAACGCGTCGCCCGTTGCCTCATTCCTTGACTGTGACAATGATTCGGCGGCTCTGGCTGGCGATTCCAGAATGAATTCGGTAAACATACGCGTCTCTATTCTGGAGCTTCCTGGACGGCCAAGTGAATTACCTTCGTGCAGCACACAATTGGGGCCAGGTGTCCGCTCGGGCGGTCTTCTATGGGACCATGGGGACAGCCGTTGGGTGGTTGCCTGGCATGCGGGCGTTTACCCATTGGTGTATGCATCGATGGTGTTCTGGATCGTCTGACGCGTTGAACATCAACCTCAGCCTAATCTATGGCGAACGTCTGGAAGAGACAGGCCAAGCGATCATGGTCGCGAATCATCTGAGCTCTCTGGATATCCTCGTTCTTGGTTCGTTCCTGAATCGTGACTTTCGTTGGTTAGCGAAGTCGACGCTGTTCAACGTGCCCTTCAGTGGATGGTATCTGCGAAACGCCGGACATATTCCGGTGCACAGAGGGAAGAACGCGAAAGACAGGAACAGGCAGATTGGTGAGCATGTGTCCCGGGTAGTCGAGGAGGGGGCGAGCGTCTTGTTTTTCCCGGAGGGTACACGGAGCGTTGACGGACAGCTTAAGGCGTTCCGCATGGGGGCCTTCTTGGCCGCCATACGTGAGGACCTCCCCATCCTCCCGCTCGTCATAAAAGGCACCCATGAGCTCATG
>CALELH010000619.1 GCA_937902595.1 uncultured Myxococcales bacterium | reverse complement strand
CCGCACCGGTTTCACCATCAACAGAAAAAACTCCGTCAATGGCAATCAGCCCTTCCGCTACATTGCCGTCGGCCATTGACTCAGCGTTGATAGAGCCCTACGGCAGTTGTAAGCATCGCTCCAGTGCCGTTGGTGGTTCTATCAGCGCGCCGGTGGCCCCTACCTTACAGACATAGGCGTCTCCATCGAGGACGCACCCCTCGCCCTCGATGCACCATCTATGCGCCGAACGACAGTCCGAGTTATCGGTGTCCCAATCGACCCCGAGGAGCGACGCCGTAACCTCTGGTTCGGGCGCTGCTCTGTCATGGCCCTGAGCGATGTCATCCGCCGCCTCATCACTGACGAACCCGTAGAACACGCCGCTGTACAAGAGGCGTACATGGTATTCCAAATCTCCGAGTAATTGAGCTGTCCCATAGATCTTTGTGCCGCGGGCGAGTGACCGCGCCGCCGAGACAGAGCGGATCTTGGCATCGCCAAAAATCCGTACGTCCTCGTTGATCCAAGTGATGCCACCGACGAACGCTCGGTTGAGGAATCTCCCTGCATATACCTGGGCTGACTCGCCCACTCGCGCGTCATCCGATAGGAACGCGCTCCCGGCGATCACAGCGTGATCGCTGACCACTGCCCGATCTTCGACTCTGGCGTCATCCTGAACCACAGCCCAGCCCTCAACTCGCGCCTCACCAAGAACCCGCGCGCGCCCGAGCACCCTAGCCCTAGGACCCACAAATGCGCTCTCAGCTACCGTGGCCTCATCCCCCACAAAGCCGCCTCCATTTGAGTGTCTCCGTCCCCCAGCACTGGGAGGCGAAGACTCGGCGCTGGGCTGGAACCCATCGGCGTATGCACCCTGAACTTGGATCCTCCACGGATAGCGATAGAGGCTGTAATAGATCTGGTCCCAGAACACTTGATGCACTGTTCTCGGCGCGCCGACCACGACCAGGTATAGGTCGGTATCTCCAGACTCGATGTTAAACCTTAAGCTGGCTCGGGCCCCGGCCTGTAGAGGACTGTATCGGACAGCTCCCTCATCCGTCACCGCGACCAGACCCCATCGCCAGCCAGAGTCAGGTCGTGACATCGCCCCACCAGGTTCATTGAGATACTTTTGAGCGCTGAAGTCTCCTCTGGCGGGCTTCGTCTGTACGACGCCACGAAAGTCGACCTTCACCTCCGTCGCGCCCTGTTCAGGGACGAGTCGAGTCAGGTTGTATCCCCACCGCTGGGGCGCTAGGTAATCGGGCGAGATATAACGTCGTGCCTCTTCATCCAGCGCCACCAGACGCGTTAAGCGACCTCGCTGACCGGGCGCCAGTCGATGGTAGGCCCCATACTGCTCACGATAAACATCACCGTTCTCCGGGTAGTCCCACCCAACGTTGGCCATCGCCCAGAGCCCGAAGAGATCGTTCAGTTGGGCCGTGTTCCACCCCATAACCCGAAGCAGCGCGGTGAACGGGCTCTCCAAATCAGCGCAGCGGTCTGTCGCTCTTAGGCTGCTTGCCCAGATGTGATTTACCACCTTGAGGGAGAAAGTCTGCGCTAAATACTCGGTGAATTGCCAATTACAATATCGGTTTCTGGTAGAGCCGTAATAGAGGTGAGGTGAATTAACCAACGCGACGCTGCACCCCACCTCGTCGCGAAAGAATTGGTGACGCATGAACTCCGCGTGGCTCTCCCAGAACCAACCGACAAATGGTGAGTCCCGCATGCCCTTAGACCCGTACTGGAGAGTGTGCGCAAACTCATGGGCCAACGTCCCTCGGTCCTGAGCGGCGTTATAGTGAAGCCACATCGCCGGATGTTCTCCGGGCGTCGTCATGTCATTGCGACCACTCCCGGTTGCCCAACCGCGGTCACTCACCCAAATGTTGACTTTATATTTGGTCTCGCTCCCCGTGTAGGGCACATAGAAACCAAGCTCATCAACGTAACGGCTCCAGATCTCCTCCAAGAGCGCCAGCGCCGATCGGATCTTCTCCGGCGAGAGGCGAACATTGTCATCCTGGTTCCATCGAAGCACAAAGTGCTCGGAGGTATGGAGTACGTCGCTCTCATCGGGATCGACGACGCGATACGTGGCGCCCGGATCTTCCTGAAATTCGAGTAGATCGACCTCGGTCTTACAGGTCTTGTCGCATCCGTCACCGGACTCTAGATTGCCATCATCACAGTATTCACCTGGGGCCCTATGGCCATCCCCACACACCGGATAGGTACAATCGACGCGGCACCCAAAGCCATCGTGTCCATTGCCTCGTCCAGCGTCACACTGCTCAACGCCGTCGATCCGTCCGTTGCCGCACTCTTCAGCGACCAGTCCAACGCCCTGGCCACCTTCGCCGCCCTGTCCATCTTGGCCGCTCTCACCATCTTCGCCGCTCTCACCACCTTGGCCACCCACTCCCTCTGACCCGTCAAGGCCATCATCGGCTGATTCGGGAAGCTCAACGAAGATGAACTGCCCTTTGGCGCTCGGCTTGGCGTTACACCCTATACATAAAGCAAAGAGAAACACTGTCAGCTTAGACATATTGAGGGCTCCTGACCCGACCGCACGAGGTGCCCCGCACGTGGTTGACATACGAGGCGACCAGACGGCGGGCCGGTCAGATCTTACGGAGCGTTTTGATCAAATCTACGCTGGCCAACGTTGGGGAATGGGACCAGGATTAGGTCAAAGAGGTCTATTCGCCTCTCTGGCGTAAGCGGGGCTGTAGAGGGCCGGAGTGGCTCACCTAGTCTCAAGCGCCTCTGACGCCAATTTAGGAGCGCTCGACGAGACTTCCAGGGAGGTCAGGCAGGCTCCTCTGATGAGAACTTGCCCAACAAAGCGGCGATAGCCATGCCGCCCAGCCCACCCGTGAGCATGTTGATGGCCACATCAACCGCCATCTCAAATGGTTGGAACACGGTGAAGGTCGCCAAGATGAAGCAATTGAATACACCGAACATCCCTAAGTGGAGTAGGGCGCTCGTCACGAAGCCTTCTTTCGCGGTGTATACTTTCATGCGGCTAAACAGCCCGACAAGCAGCACAGTCTGAATGAAGTGCCCGGGCCGGCAAATACGTCACAACACGATGGAGCTAAATCGAGTAACCTCTCGAAGGTCACAGGTGCGCCCAAACTGCGCTTAAAGCCTTTTTCTAGAAGCCTGTTTTGGTACACGTAGGCGTCGATTTCGATGTTATGCAGGTCCTCGCGAGCCCAACTCACGGGCCTTCTGCTTGATTCGACCCCCCCTCTCATATGGAGTGGATGAAAGAGTGGTAGAGATGAAACCGAACAGCGCTCTCTTCGCCGGTGTGCTCATCGCCCTCTCCATGAGCGCATGTAGCCAATCAGGCTCTAAATCCGATGTCACAAACGAGCCCGACGCCGAGCTCACTCACGCTAACGATGGTCACGTAAACTCAAGCGGTGACGCTCGGATGGGCTCCGTGGTCGACGGGAGTGATGGTCGGATGTCCGACGCTGAGCTTCAGAACGAGCCCGATGGCGGTCCAACGAACGACGGCCGATTCACCGCGGGTGTCTTGCCTGACGCTCTTAAGCACGGTGGCTATTTCGATTCGACCTTCATTAATAGCGCGGGTGACCGCATCTATTTTCTCCACTCTATCTGGTCTCCGAGCGTACTTGATGGCAACGCAACACCAGCGCAATGCAGTCACCTCGAGTCTCCACAATTACCGGGCCATATCACCTCGCCTGGTCTCGAATGGAACACAGACCTCTATTACGTGCAGTGGGAGGGAGGTCGCTGGTCATCCCCCATTAATTTAGGAGCGCCGATCAACACGTTGGGTATGGAGTGCTGCGTATGGCTCAACGACGACGAGACTGAGATTATTTTTAACCGTGTCTCCGATCTAGACGGCGATGATGAAGATGAAGACATCGGTCTCCCTCCGACGGGCAATTACATCGCGACTCGGGCCCACCGGGATGCGCCGTGGGGTCAACCGGTCCCTCTGCCCGGGAAGTATGGCGTCGAAGATCAAACCGGCGGCGATGAACGAGCCGATGTGCAGAAGACGCCATCGGGTAATCTATACCTTTGGGAGTGGTTCGAAAATGGAGACAACCTCTTAGTCTTTGGCGAACGCACGGGCGGATCCGATGAGTCACCTACCTATGCGGCCCCCGTCACCATCGATGGCTCCGTCAACTACGAGACGCAACTCTGGGTCAACGATATGGAGACCGTGTTGGTCTTCAACCGTCGTCAACCCAACGGCGAGACCCTGCTCTATGTACGTACGCGGGACAGCAGCGCTGACCCATGGGGCCAACCGAGGCAGGTCGAGACACGGGACTTCGCAGACTCCAATGGAAAGCATGTCTGGGGGGAGCCAAGTTTTGACCAGACCGAGAGGTTCATGATCTTCACACGTTTTGATACCTCAGACCCGAGCTGTTACGTGCCCAAGCTGATGTACTCCGAGGGCGACATCGTCAATGGCTTCTCACCACCCGTCGTCTTGAACTAGGAAGAGTTGAGTCGCCGGACGAGGCCTGTCGACGGTTAAACATGTAACATTCGTGGAGCTTGACCGTCTTGATAAGCAGTCATACGGCCTCCGATGACTTGCCTTGCGACATGGAGTTTGGAACTCAACACGTCAGACATCTATGTCCGGGGCATAAGTATCACTCATTGAGGGAGGGCTCCTTGAGCCGAAGTGAGTCCGTCGGCGAAAAAACGCGGGAGACACATACGGTCACCGACGCATCGCTGCTCCTGACCGATGTCGTTGATAGTACCCACTTAACAGAGACCTTGGGCGATCTGAGAATGGCCGAGATTTGGGTCTCCCACGACCGAATGGCCCGAGATCTGCTGCCGCTCTATGACGGAAAAGAGATCGACAAGACCGATGGGATGCTGCTGCTCTTCGATGACCCGCGTCAGGCCGTTGAATACGCCGCCGCCTATCATCAGAACCTCAGGGTGTTGAGCGAACGAGAGCAGATCTCTTTCGTCGCCCGGGTTG
>CALELH010000618.1 GCA_937902595.1 uncultured Myxococcales bacterium | reverse complement strand
TATAGGGACGCGCTGGACGTCTTCAAGCGAGCGTTAGGCATCATAGTGCGCGGTGGTGATCGCCTAAGGGCGTCGCTGATATATAACAACCTGGCGGGTGTTTACGGTGAGTGTGGCCGATTTGAAAAGGCTGCCAAGTTTCTGCGGGAGGCGATTCGAATCCAAGACAGAGCCGGAGAGCGGTGGATGTCTTCTTCCTATGCCAATTTGGCGGCGGTGCTCATTAGCTTGCGCGAGTATGACGAAGCTGAAGAGTGGGTTGACCGAGCGTTGGCCCTCGTTCGCGATCTTGGAGAGCGGAATGTTGAGCCTCGGGAGCTTCCAAGCTGTCTCGCTGTTGCTGCCGAGCTGTACGTTCAGCAAGGCAGGTACGAAGAGGCGCTTGAACTCGCCCGCGAAGCTCAGAGTTTTAGCCGAAGCTTAAGTGGTGAAGCGGTGCGGATTCACGCCCAAGTCATGAGAGTCCTGGGTATGTCCTTCATGGCCATGGGCGAATATGCGGACGCACGGGGAAGCCTCGACGAGGCAGCGTCGGCTCTGGAGTCGGTAGGGGCCATCCGGGGAAAGGCGGCTAAAGAGCTCGAGTTGGTGCGCGCTGAGCAAAGTAAGTTGCCGACGGGAAGTAGTCCGGCGCTTTAGACCGTGCTCTTGCCGTCAGCCAAGACCGTAGACAGTATCAGCCCGGCCTTTGGTTCATCATTGAGGCGCGTTCCAAAGGGCGGGCGTCTCCGTCTTCATCTGACCTGTCAGAGGATTAAACCAAGCGCTGTTCCTGCGATTGTAGAGGACGACGATGACCCCGTGCTCCATGGACATTCTAGCGATGGGTATGAAGGGCTTGGCTTCCTCGATGATGGCGCGCTCTATGTCAGCGAAGGCTTTACGACGTTCCTCGCGATCGGCCATGGAGGAGAGGGTTCTCACGATCTCTAAAGCTCTGGGTGTGTCGAGCTCTTGTATACCGCCAGTGGGGGTCGCCTTGAGGGCGTGGAGCCGGAGGAGGTCGAGGAGGGATGGCGCCTCATCGGAGGCGAAGCCGTAGCCAAAGTCGCCGATCATCGCGTCTACCTGACCGCCATTGACCATCTCAACGACTTTGTTTTGGACGATACCTACGATCCGCGCCGGGACGCCGATTTCCCTTAGACTGTCGACGACCTTCTCCGCTGCGTCTCGATAGACTTGAGGTGCGCCGATGATCATCGTCTTCAGGCCTTTACCCTTAGCGTAGCCAGCCTTTGCCAGGAGCGTTCGAGCGGCTTTACGGTCGAGTCGGTGGGCGTCTAACCTTGGCTCAAAGCCCAAGAGGCTCTCGTCTAAGAGGCGGCCGGCTGGCACAGATTTGGTGTGGATGCTGGCCGCAACGGTCTCTCGGTCGATGGCCAGCGCTATGGCCCTACGTACCCGCTTATCTCCAAGAGGCCCTTGAGTTCCAACGGGGTAGAAGCCTAGAAATCGAGCGTGCCGTGTCCCCGCTGTGTCCAGGCCGACACCGAGCGCCTGGCCTACCGCTGGATCCTTGAACAGCGGCTTTAGAGCCTGGCCATCAGTGAAATGTGGGCTCAACTGGCTACGGAGACCAAAATAAAGGTCGAGCTTGCCTTCGTAGAGTTGCCCCATCGCCTGGCTGACGTTCGTAGCTGTCGAGTACTCGATGGCGTCGAGATAGGGCAAGGTCTGGCCGGCGTCATCGCGCTCCCAGTAGGCAGTGTGCCGCTCGAGTCGCGCATAGCCGCTTGGACTGATCTTGGACATCTTGAACGGTCCCGTTCCAACGAGCTGCTCCATCTCTTTGAGATCGGCGCAGCCCTCGAGCTCATGGGGGATGAGAGAGATCTCTGTGAGGGACTGATCCAGATAGACATCACGGTCGGCGAGGCTCAGCTTAACGGTGTACCTATCCTCCAAGACCACAGGCTTTCCTGGGGCGAACGTGAGGTCCAAACGGCCAAAACTCCGAAAGGTCTCGATGGAGTACAGGAGATCTTTTGCGGTCGCCTCCCGCACCTTGGGGACGCATTTGTGGGTATGGAAGTTTAGGCCCTTCTTAAGGGTTAAGCGGATGGTCTTGCCATCCTTAGACACAACACGCTTATCGAGGAGCTTGAGCTTGGTTACACCTCGTTGATCTGCGCTCGCCAGGCGCTGTAAGACGATCTCCTTAACATGGGCGTTCATGTTGCCGACTCGTGTGCTGAGGTTAAAGCGTGCGCCCATTCGGGTGGGTAGACCAACTTTGAGCGTCCCGCCGCGTCGACGCAACCCCACGACATCTGGGGACGTCGGACGAGGTGCGGTTATAGGGGCGGCCGCCGTGGAGAGTGCAGGCGCGCCCGCAGTGGTGCCGTTTGTCGGCTGGTCGAGTGGAGCGAGGGTGACGCGGACCGCTGATCGGCAAGTCCGGGTCTCGGCGCAGGCGTCGACGTCGCCGTCCATGCGCAGCTGCGCTCGTTGATCCTTTCGTTGGCCACCGGCGCCTCCGACCAAGGGCAACCCAGCCTCTGCGCTTGACCGTCGCTGTGACGTCTTTTCGAGGGAGAAAGCGCCCATGGACATGCTTGATACATAGTGGGTGGCCCCCGAGCATCTCCCCATAAGCTTCCCGCGTTCGGGCCTGCTCGTGCTGCGCTGTGTCCCGACGAGTACGTAGCGGAGGTCGACGGTGCCGCCGTCTCCGAGAGAGGCCTCGATGTTGGCAGCGCCGACCGGTAGGGCGGCGTACAGATCTTGCCGGGTCTTCATGGTGACGCTGTCGAGCCGGGGAGAGGTGAACGGTTTGAAGCGGTAGCCTCCGGCGGCGGAGCATTCGGTCAAGATCTTAAGGTTTTGACAGCCGTCATAGCGAACGAGGACGATGCCCTCACCAGACATGGACTCGAGGTCGCCGCGTTCGGCCGCTGACCACTCCACGATGAAGGGGCTTTCAGGATCCTTAACGCGGTCACATGCGGTGATCTCCTGGGTTGGTCGCAGACCTACATTCGGTGGGCTGCCGCAGCCGATACAGAGCGCAATTATCGCCCAAATCAAACGCATCTCTGAGTGCCCTCCCGACAAAGAATAGGGCGCACTGCCTGGCGCCTCGTGGCCCCAGACTTCAACGCAGTGTTCCCTGTGTCCTCATGAACTCTACCCTATTTTGCCACAAATATACGACTTCGCCGGTGGTCTAGTTGAGGCCCCGCAGACTACGAGCCGGAGTCCTTTGGCCCCAACATATTGGGAGCCAGTTGAGGTCCTGCGTTCCTACGTCCCTGGGGGCCTCTCTTGCAGGCCGCTTCACCACCACCGTGTACAGTTAGGCTGAAGTGACCATCATGGACAGGGTAGCGGGCCTAGGGCCGCCCGGGTTTATCTCCCAATTGAGAGTCTTCTGTTGCATCCGCGGTCGCTTCGCGTGTATGCCCAACCCGAAAATGCGAACAAATTCAGTGTTATGAGAGTTGGTCATTATGAAAATGAGAGGCGTTGAGGTTGCGCAGTTTGGTGGTCCGGAGGTCCTGGACTTTCGTGATGATTTAGAGGCGCCGGTCGTCGGAGACCGAGAGGTCCTCGTGCGAAACCACTTCGCAGGAGTGAACTTCAAGGATCTCATCCTTTGTCGTGGCGAGTATCACGGAGGTAACCCCGATCTTCCTTTTGTGCCTGGGATTGAAGCGGCCGGAGTGATCACCGAGGTCGGGACCGAGGTGACAGATTTTCGTGTGGGCCAGCGAGTGGTGTACATGACGGGCTCAATGGCCTCTCAGCACAATCGCTGCTACGCCGAGTATAACGTGGTCGAGTCGTCGGCGTGTATTCAGGAGATCCCCGATGACGTCTCTTACGAGGTGGCCTGCGCGTTGGTTATCCAAGGGCTGACGATGCACTATCTCATCTCTGACTGCTTCACTCCGGAGCCGGGTGACGCGGTCTTGGTCCATGGCGGTGGGGGTGGCCTAGGTCTTTTGATGATCTCCCGCCTCAAGGCGCTCGGCGCGACGGTGCTGACGACCGCTAGTCAGCCAGCTAAGCAAGAGGCGGCGCGCGCCCAGGGCGCCGATTATGTCATCGACTATACGGCGTGTGACTTCTCCGATGCAGTCCGGGAGGCCTTTCCTGGTGGGGTACGCTGTGTCTTCGACGGGATTGGTAAGCCCACCTTTCTGAAAGGGCTCGCTTGTCTACAGAAGAAGGGGACGATGGTGCTGTACGGAAACGCGGGTGGAGCCCACCCTGACCCCATCGCACCCACCCTGCTGACTCAACTCGGTTCGCTCACATTGAAGCGTCCGGCGCTCTACGATTACGTTGAAAACCAAGCAGAGTTTCAGCGTCGACAAGGTGAACTCTTTGAGCTCTATAGGCAGGGCGATATCAATCTAGACAACCTGACTATCGCCCCCCTTGAGGAGGTCGCGGCGCTGCATGAAGCGATGCTAGGTCGGCGAGTCGTTGGGAAGTCACTGCTCAAGATATAGAGAAGAGGCCACCTTAGCCGCCTTGACGTGAACACCGGCGCTCAACCTGAAGAGACGCACGTTGATGGCTTTTTGATGGAGCTCAAGCGCCATGGTTCGCTGGGGGGGGGCGTCGCACCGCAGTATGAAAAGCCTTGCCAACGAGGCACTTGGCTTCCTAACCTCATCTAGCACCGGTCGTTGCCGGTGGCTCTACACTTAATTGGCACAGCGCTTATCGGATGAGCGAGTGCCCGATTCTTTAAGATCGGAGAGGAGTGGTCGGCGATGCGTCAGCATGTCTTTATCCTTTGGATAGTGGGGCTCGCCCTACTGAGCTTCGGTTGTGATGAGGATAGCGCCTCCAACTCCATGATGATGTCGACTCTCGATGCGGGGGGCGGCCCGTCGACCTGCACGCCGGACCGTGGGGGCTGGGAGAGTGTCCGCGCGACTGTCGAGACATATTGCGGTCTCTGCCATGGTGAGGTTCCAGCCTTCGGTGCCCCTAATGTTTTGGTAAACTATGATGGATTATTGGACGGGGCTGCGGGCGAGCGATCTGTAGATAGACTTGTCGCGCGGATGCGGGCGGGCGACATGCCGCCAGTGGGGCAACCTGCAGCGCCGGCTGCTGAGGCGCTTGCGCTCCTAGAGTGGGCGACCTGTGGTGAGAATTCAGGAGAGCCTCCTCCCGGACCTAACCCTGGTGGCTTCGACGTTACGCGTCCTGTCTTTGCGCCGGAGGTAGAGACCCCCGTTGATGCCAACGTCCTCGAGATGCGCGCAGACAATGGTCACATTCCGGCTGACGTCGCTGACCAATATACCTGCTTCTCTTTTAAGGGACCGCCCGGAGGCGATCGCTTCCTTCGACGGATCGAACCGGTCATTGATGACGCGCGTGTGTTGCACCATATCGTGCTTTATGAGGTGCCAGAGGGCCCAGGGGACGGTCGAGAGATAGATTGCGGTACGAATCTGAGCGCGGCGGTCTATGCGTGGGCGCCGGGGCAGCAGCCTGTCCAGTTTGTAGAGGGGGGGCTCATCACTGACGACTCGAGACGCTACGTTCTAGAGATTCATTACAATAACACTGGCGCCTACACGGACGTCGCGGACCAGAGCGGATTG
>CALELH010000617.1 GCA_937902595.1 uncultured Myxococcales bacterium | reverse complement strand
CCAGTCGGCGTCACCGACTCCCACGTAACGGCGTGCCGGACCATCTAGAGCACCCCCGAGGAAGACTCTCACTCCGCCATGATTGTTTCCGCCTTCGGGAGCGTCATAGCCATGCTCACCAATGATTAACTCCGCCTGACCATCACCCGTGATGTCGCCGGAAGCGAGTCGCCGACCCAAGAGCCCTTCAGTGACGCTCTCTTCTGCGCCGACGATGATCCTGGACGGCAGAGGTCCCAGGCCGCCGGGATCTGGATACTCGGGGTCATCGCCCACGGCGCGTCCGCGGTAGATCTGCACCATCCCCTCATTGCGCTCACCAGGGCGAGCCCAGGTGGTTGAGGACACCGCGAGATCGCAGAGGTTATCTCCATCGAAATCAGCGGCGGTGACGGCCACACCAATCCTTAATTGGGGACGTAGATAAAACTCTCCGTCGTCGTTGAGGTCGCGTCCATCCAGAATCTCTGACGGTGTCTCCATGAGACCATCTCGTGTGCCCAAGAATACGAACACGCCGCCCTGGTCTCTCAGGCTGTCATCAACCTCTCGGTTCTCGAACCCAATCCCAACCAAGGCTAAGTCCGCCAGCCCATCTCCATTGAAGTCGCAGGCCGCCATGCCTTGGCCCATCAGATCCGAACTGCGGCGTCCCACGACCGTCGCCATCGGCGTGGGCTCAAAGAATCCCCCTTCAATTCCAGCGAACACATAGGCCGCCCCAGAGTCATTCGCTCCGAGGTCATCATTCGGCGCGCCAACCGCCAAATCCTTAACCCCGTCACCGTTGAAGTCGGCGAGGGCTAACGAGCGACCGAAATAGGAGGAGCGACTCGCGCCCTTGAGCACTTGAGCCGGTTGTGGTGATAAGCCCATCGGACCGCCAGCGTAGACGGCGACGACGCCATCGGAGAGGGTCTCTTGGCTGCCCTCGGAATGACCGAGGATCCCGTCGGCGAATCCATCACCATTTAAATCGCCTACCGACAACGAAACGTTGCTGTTCTGGGCGCGCCCATATCGCGTGAGCGGTGCTTGTAGAGACGCCGCGACATCAAGGACGACCGCCGCCTCGACACCGGCGAACCGGTCTGTGAAGACAAGCGTAGTCCGCCCTGGCCCAGTGGCGGTGACTAGGTTGGTCTCTTCGTCAAAAGTAGCGATCTCCGCGTCAAGACGAACCGCGACGTGACCACTACCTCCATTCGTCTGAAAGGGCACTGAGCTGCCGACAGGAAGAAATAGGCGCGACGGGCTGGCGACTAAGCTTGGGTTCTCGGTGACAGAGACGGTCACCTCGGCCTCAAGACCAGAGTTGGGGTCCGTGACCCGGATAACATCGGTCCCTACGCGATCACCGGCCGTATAAGTCCCCTCTAGATCGATTGCGCCACCGCTACCCGAGTTGAGGATTTCATAGGCGTATGTCCCTGACCCACCTTCAGCCTCGTAGGTGAAGGAGCGACCGAAACCGATCTCCAGATAACCGGGAGTTATCGCGAGGTTCTGAACGATGTGAACGGTGGCGAGCGCCTCACCAACGCACCCTACGTCCGTCAGGCGAACGAGATCTCTAACGCCCTGGTTCGGTCCCGCGAGATAGGCGCCCGTGAGCTCATTTAGAATTGCGGCAGACTGATTGTCGGAGAATTGAAAACGATAGTTCCCTGTCCCCCCACCTGCGATCAAGGTCAGAAGGTCGTATGGCGCCAAGAAGCCGCTCTCCGGCGAGAGCGACAGAGCCGGTTCGCAGGGAAGCAGTCCCTGATCCGTCTCTGATACGGCTCCATCCGAGCGCCCAGCGTCCGAAGCCTCTATGACGTCAGGCCTCTGGACATCGGGTTCAGCGCCAAGATCGCTCTCGGAGGCGGCCTGATCACTCAAGGGTCCAAGGTCCGTCGCCTGAGCGGCGTCTCCGCTCTCCTCTACACAGCCAAAAAGACAGCACATAAAAAGAGCTAAAGTACTGTTAACTATCAACTTACCTAACATCAAAAACTTCTCTCAAACCGATCTAGTAGACGGATACGATAGCATTTACTGAGTTTAATCCTTACACTTGTTCTTACGTGCGCGCGAGCCGGGGGTGAGAATCAGGGAAGCGCGCGCGTCTAGTATATCCTGTTCGTTTACTGGGGGATTCGATGCGTAACTCGCTCACCCTGGGTCTTCTGACCGCTTTGTTGGGCTGGTGCTCGACCGCAGCTGCCGTCGAGACGCTTCAACCTAATGACGCGCTCATCTGTCAGGACGACCCAGTCAAACTCGACCCTGCCCGCTTCCTGAGGGCGCTCAGTCTAGATCTTCGAGGCCATCCGCCGTCGATGTCTGAGATTGAGAGTCTAGACGGTGTCGAGCTTGACGCGCCTCTTCCCGACGCGCTGATCGAGTCCTGGCTCGACGAAGCCGCCTTCGTGAATCAGGTCGTTCGGAGGCATCGCTCTTTCTTCTGGAACAACTTGCAGACCGTCGACTTCCTGAACCGGAGTAAACAACTTGGGGTCAGATCAGACATCTACTGGAACAATGTACGCTCTCGGATGTTTCGCACCGGGAGTAGAGACCAGGTCCTTTGCTTTGATGAACCCGCTCAATTCGACGCCGATGGCTACCCCATCACCCGACAAGACGAGAACGGCTATAACCGAGAAGGATGGGTCGAAGTCGCCCCCTATTGGGCACCGGACACGACGGTTAAGGTCTGCGCTTTTGACGCGCAAGAGCGTCGGTATTCCAGCAATGGGACCGACTGCGCAGGTAGAGGAGGCGGCAATCGTATGGACTGCGGCTGCGGACCCAACCTACGTTGGTGCGCACCAAATCAAGTCACCCGGCAGGTGCTCCGATCTCTAGGGAACTCCCTAGAGCGTCTCATCGAATCAGTCATCGCCGGCGACCAAGATTACCTCCAGCTGTTCGAGAGTCGGGCCGGCTTCGTAGATGGACCGCTCGTTCATTATTATCGACACCTCTCAGGCTCGACGGATGTCCAGTCAACGCCAAGCCCTGTAACCGCGAATCTGCTGCCCGATATCCCTTATACGGACAACACATGGCACCAGATCGAGCTACCGAGCGCCCACGCCGGCGTGCTGACCCACCC
The DNA here is from genome assembly GCA_937902595.1 of uncultured Myxococcales bacterium. GTDB lineage: Bacteria > Myxococcota_A > Bradymonadia > UBA7976 > UBA1532 > UBA1532. The sequence continues at coordinate 3,261 of CALELH010000617.1, read as the reverse complement.
AGCGTATCTTCTTCGCTTCCAGACGAATCGTGCACGCGCTGGCCGCTTCTATGAGGCCTTCCTCTGCGCGCCATTTGTACCACCGTCCGGTGGACTCCCCGCCGCGAGCGAAGAGTCTGCACGAAACCCTGACCTTCAGGAGCGAGCGGGATGCAAGTATTGCCACGCACAGCTCGAGCCCGCTGCCGCCCATTGGGGGCGCTGGACTGAAGTGGGCGTCGGCTTCCTAGATCCCAACCGCTACCCTGCGCTCCACAGCGAATGTCGGGCCTGCGCCATGGGCCAAGGCAATTGTAACGCGTTCTGCCGGAGCAACTATCTGACGCGAGCGCTGAGCGAAGACGAACGTCCCTATCTAGGAATGCTCAAGGCCTACGCATTTCGCCGAGACAGTCATATGCATCACGTAGAGCAGGGTCCGAAGCTCCTCGCTCGAAAAGCTACCGCAGAGAATCAGCTCCCAGTGTGTGTCGCGCGGCAGACCGCCGAGTGGTTGATGGGCCGCTCCACTACGGAGGCCGATAAAGCCTGGATCGCTGATCTAGCGACCGCCTTTGTCCAAAGCGGATATCAATACAAACAACTCGTGAAGGCGGTTGTGACCAGCGCACAATATCGGAGGGTCCAGTGATGAAAACACGATTACTCCTGATCCTCGCGCTCATCACGATGGGCTGTTCGACTGAAGGCCCCCAATCTCCAGACGCACCGGATTCACCGATGCAACCCGGAGGGGCCCCTCCCCCTGGTGCGATGACGCCGAGCCCACACCCGGACACACCGCCGCCCGGCGCCACGCCTCTCGAGGTGATCCCAAGCGGAGCTGAGGGCGTCGATCTGGAGCCTCCGTATGATGCCGATAGACGCATCATCCCCAGGCCACGCCGGCGAATGAACATCGACCAACTGCAGGCGGCCATGAACCAAGTGAGCGGCGGCATCGAGTGGACGGAGCGACGGGGTCGCGACGAAGTGAAACTGTTTGAGGTGCTGTCCTCCACCCTCGGAAAGCCAGACTTCGCGGAGACAACCGACGAAGAGCTCGAACCCACGGTCCTGTTTCAGAAGTTTCTCAGCGACGCGGCGCGCAGCGTATGCACCAAGATGCTCCAAGCTGACCTCGCCGCCATCGAGGTTACTCAGAACGGCGAAGAGACGGATTGGAGTCCTCGACTCCTCGTGCACGTAAGTCCCGACCAAACGATGGGAACCGATCCTGAAGACGTAAAGGCGAATGTGCAGGTGCTCTTGCAACGCTTCCATGGTCGACGCCTCGAGGCGGACGCACCAGGGCTCGCGCATTGGAATTGGCTCTTTCGCTCGGCATCATTCGTTACAGAGACGCCAACCGAGGCCTGGTTAGGCGTCTGTGTCGCTCTGTTCACTCACCCAGATTTTTACACGTACTAGGAGGCGGGAATGAGCAAGAAGATCCCGAAGCCGGCTATGAACCGACGACGCTTCCTGACGAACACGCTGGCGATCGGCGGTGGCGCCCTCGCCTTTGGACAAGCAGACGCCCTGCGTAACTTGGTCCATGCCCAAGCGACCAATCTCGATGCGCCTGACCGATATTATGTTTTCTGCTATTTCGGCGGAGGATGGGATGTCCTCCTGTCCCTAGATCCTCGGGATCCTCGGGAGTACCCGTCGACCGAGGACAGCCTGAGACATACTCAGATTCAGCCAGGCTATGAGCTGCAGCAGCGGCCAGATGTTGACGTCGTCCGAACGCCTGAAGGTCACGTATTTGGGCCGTACATGGGCGATCTTCTCCGCCACTCGAGCCGACTCACGGTCGTCCGCGGTATGAACATGGAGACCGTCGCCCACTCCGGTGGCCGACGTCGATTCCTCACAGGAAAGGCGCCCAGCGGAACGCTCGCGCGAGGCTCCAACGCGTCGACGTGGTTAGCCGGGAAGCTCGGCGAGAACAACCTCATCCCCAACCTCTCTCTGCGCGTTGAGTCCTACAATCGTGACCAGCCCAACTACGCCACGGCCTTACGGGTCAGTAACGTACCGGACCTCCTTCGGGCCCTCGCGCCAACGGACCCAGTGCTGAGTCCCCGACTCAGCCGTCAGATCGATGAGGCGCTGAAAGCGACCTCTATCTGTCCTGACTCGAAGCTGTCGCTCGCGTGGCAGAAGGCTGAGTACGCTCGAAACCAGAGCAATGAAGTCGTCCGAGGTAACCTATCGAGCGTCTTTAATTTCGGGGCCCGCAACCCTCAGATGAACGACCTCCGTCAGCGATACAACTTCAATAACGTAGACAACTCTCCCAACGTCTCGGCAGCCCTCGCGGCGCAGGCCATCACGAATGGTGTCAGTCGCTGCGTGACCGTGAACTTGGTCGGCGGGCTCGACTCCCATGGAGGTCAGCAGTGGGCTGCGGATCAAGGCCCGCGTCAGGAAGCAGGCTTTAACGCCGTGGCCCGTCTGGTCGATCACCTCTCTGAACTCGATTACGACGCGAACTCTAAGTGGATCGATCACACGACGATCATCGGCTTCAGTGAATTCAGCCGAACACCTCTGCTTAATCTTGGTGGTGGACGGGACCACCACATCACCAACAGCTGTTTCCTCATCGGTGGCGGTGTGCGTGGTGGACAAGTAATTGGAGCGTCTTCGAATGTGGGCATGCAGGCGACGAACGTGAGCCTACAGACTGGACGCGTCGATCCGGGAGGCGAGGTCTTACGCCCCGAGCATGTCCTCAGAACTCTCTTTGACGAGGTCGGGATCGACGGTTCGCCGGACCTACGGGTCAGCCGTATCGAGCCACTTCTACGAGGTTAATCGAGCCTATCGAGGTGCGAAATAACGACCGCCCCCCGGAACGTAATGGTACCTCCAATGTGCTCCCTCACTCATCAGGGTCCGCCGTCCTCGGGGAGCTGGGACAGATAATTGTGCCATCGGCTCTGGATTCCGAGCCCTCAGCACACGTACTCTCTACTTAGAACAGTGATCGGTCGCCAGCTTGGCGCCTGGGGGAACATCGATGAGACGGATATCTACCGCTGCGCTATGCGTAGCCCTTTGCCTAAATCTTGGATGCAGCGGAGACTCCGGTGGCACAGATGGCCAAGGCGGTGCAGGAGCGGTCGGTGGAGCCGGCGGTCAAGGTGGCGCAGGCGCCGCTGGCGGAGCCGGCGGTCAAGGTGGCGTAGGCGCCGCTGGTGGAGCCGGCGGCCAAGGTGGCGTAGGCGCCGCTGGTGGAGCCGGCGGTCAAGGTGGCGTAGGCGCCGCTGG
>CALELH010000616.1 GCA_937902595.1 uncultured Myxococcales bacterium | reverse complement strand
GTCGACTCCACCAACCTCAGCGCCAGCGAGTAGATTCCATAGGAGTACACGGCTTGAGTCCTCCATGTGGGCGAAGTGCGCATACGTTGTGTTGTTCACAACATCTACAAGACCCCAGCCAGCAGGGTCTGACTCTGTCGCTCGAGCTGTCGCTACCTGCCGCGTATAGTATTCATAGGACCAGCACGAATTCATAAAGAGGATTTGGTACGTGTCTGCCGGATAGTTCTCCGCGTGGCTCAGTACGTCTAATGAACCATAAAAGGAGTGCCCATTGTAGAAGAGGATCTCGTGGCTCCCGAGCAGCTCCGTGAACAGCCCAACACCATTGTCACCCTGATCTTCTAAATCATATGGAGAGATGACATCGACAACTTGCTCCAGCCCGTCTTTCGTCCGCACAAAACGCCTCCCCACACTGACGCCTTCCACCAAAGTAAAACGAGCCATACGCAGATTCACCTCAAAGGTTCGCCACATCATCACTCCCCAGTCGCCGCCATAGACGGGGCCGTTCTCAGCCGCGCCGAAGATGACCGCTGCTGTCACACGACGGTCTTCCACAAGCCGGTCATATTCTGGGAATGTGTCTGTCGCTGGCAGCAGCGCGTTGACTCTAAACTGCGCGTCCTCGGCCATGTCCATAGCGCAGGTCGTCAAGCTCGGGTCGAAGTAATAGAAGAAGTTCTCATTATTGAGGTCACCATCATGAAACCCCTTCGCGCAGGTCTCTCCGTGTCGCTCGAAGAGCTCTCTCGGGTCCGCCGCCACAGAAACGGGGTAGACCGCGTCTACGAGATCGCCCGGCACAATCCCCTCTTGCCTTAGCTCTTTCTGAGTGACCAAGGTCTCAACAGAGATTCGGTACCCTATCTCAATGGTGCCATCTATGAGTTCAATTCGGTCAACATCAACCGCGTCCGCGGTGAGGTTGAGATGGAGTTTCTCTGCGTTAAGCTGACCCTTGGCCAACTTCAATTGCTCTCCTGCGAGCCTACGAACTTGAAATAGGTTCATCGCCAAACGCTCTTGCTCAGCGACCTGCTCAGCTTCCGATAAGTCGGAGACATCCAATCTCATGGTTGCAGAGAACTCGCCCTCCAACTCCGTCGCCAGGTTGGAGAAGTAAGCGGTATCTGCCTTCCCCGCCGTTGGGACGAGGGTGTCCTCCAATAAGCCGGATTCTGCCTCAAGGGCATCATCAGCGCAGGCCACGCAGACAGTCGCCAGGAGCAAGACGGCCATCAAAACAGGATTACGCTTGAGACGCATAGACATAGTGAGCCCCCACCCAAATGTTGCGGCGACAGTATACGTTTTGGGGGTCATCATCAAATCGCGCCAGGGGCTCTCACCGTGGCGCCGTGGATTCACGCTGCGATCGCGGCGCAAATGTGGCAATATTTGCACTCTATACAGGGGAGAGGAGATCGATATGTCTGTGATCATTCGCGGCGGGACCGTCGTAACCGCTGAGCGCACCTACAGAGCTGATGTCCTCTGCGAAGGCGAGCTGATCCAAGCCATCGGAGAAGATCTCGAGATCCCTGAAGGCGCCGAGGTGATCGACGCGGGAGGCTGCTACGTGATGCCGGGTGGCATCGACCCACACACCCACATGGAACTTCCATTCATGGGCACCGTCGCGTCGGAAGACTTCTTCTCCGGGACATCCGCAGCAGCAGCCGGCGGCACGACGATGATCATCGACTTCGTGATCCCTTCGCCCCAACAGAGAATTCTCGAGGCATACAAGCAGTGGTCTGAATGGGCACAGAAGTCTGCAATAGACTACTCATTCCACGTCGCGATCACCTGGTGG
>CALELH010000615.1 GCA_937902595.1 uncultured Myxococcales bacterium | reverse complement strand
TCTGGGCAGGTCGATGCGTCGTCCGGTGTCGCCTGGACTGCGCCCGCCATAACCAGCGTCGTGGCTTGGTTGGCCACGTGGGTGAGCGCCGTCGTATGAGACCAGCAGCCGTATCCAGTCGTGTCCTCACTCGACTCAACAAAGTTTCTCAACTCGACCCGGTCAGCGTACCGCAAGACGCCAAGGGTACCGGTGTCACTTGTCTTGATGAAGAAGTCGCCGACCAGCTGCTCTCTGGATGGGAGGATCGGACTGTCGAACCCGAGGTTAGCTTGGCAGCAGAGCTCAGCCTTGGGATATCCATCACAGTCTAGGTCCGCGTTGTCACAGACCTCCGGAAGGCGCCCGGGACAGGCCTCTTCGCGATACTCAGGCGGGGGCATACTCTCGTTTGTCGACGCTCGAGTCGCCGTCGGTTGTCCGGTCTCGGGGTCCCAGACGATCACGAAGGGGACATCTCCTGTACCCAAAACGGCCGCGAGGGGATCGCTATCCCCAGTGCTGATCGTCCGGATCGACCAGCGGTTCATCAAGATAACTGTGCCTTCCGCCAGTGCCGCTTGGCCATCGGGTAGGCGGTTAAGCCATCGCACAGGCCGGTCTGTCTGGAGAATCTCTTGAACCCCCACAGGGGACTCTTCTTCTAAAGGTTGGCCCATATCCGCAGCCTGTGCTGCGTCACTAGACTCGGCGTCTTGTGGCCCGTTGTCATCAAGGTCCGCATCTACAACGCCGGCGTCGTCGACACCGGCGTCATCGACACCGGCGTCTTCCCTAGGTGCGGGCTCATCTGGCGAGGTTGGCAGAGCGATGGGACCAGGGTAGGCCACGCTCCCTGGACGAATGTCCCACGCGACCAAAGCGTCTGCCGTTTGGCCAACGGCGTACACGCCGGGGCTGGCCTCGCCTAGGGCTCCTCGTCCAATGATCTTGGTCCCTGGGCCAACGCCACACATCCAAGACCCTAGGGCATCCGACGGGCCATCTGAGTTATTGAGCAGCAGAGCGCAGGTGCCATCATCAAACCCGTATATCCATCGATTCCCAGAGGTCGTCAGAGCGGTCGGGACAGGGTACCCAACGTCATTGTCAACGAGCTGCAGGCCTGCCTGTCCTCGCAACAGCTGGTAGACGGCCTGGCCGTCTCGGTTGCCGACGACCGTCACGACGTCTTCGCTCTCGGCGCCGGCGCTCATCGAGCCGAGCGCAAAAGATGCTGTCACTCCCAAAGGTGCCGGAGACGCGTCAGGTTGAGCGATGTCGTATGCCGCCAACTCCCCGTCGACCCCAGGGACAACAAACCATCCAGGATGCCCGTTCGCGGCGTTCGGGGCTCGGGCACCATCGAGACGCCCTTGAAATGGCGGTGCGTATCCAAAGGAGACGACCTCCCCCGCTTCGATAGACACTCGCTCTGGTTCGATGGGGCCCAAAGAGTTGTTCTCTGCAGGCGCGATACGCACGGTAAACTTTCGGGCGAAGAGTCGTCCTCCGCGCCACCAAACGAACCAGCTCTCGTCACCGCCACCAACCAGCGCATACTCGAACTCCGTCGGTGGGGTCGCCAGGGGGACGTCCACGACATAGTCTGGGATACCTGCGTCCATTGGCACAGGAGCAGCGTCTCGGATGGCTACATCCGGTACGACCAGGACATCCTGGACCCCTAAATCGATGGGGACGGTGCTCGCGTCGGGATCCGTGGGGAGTGGGACCGATTCACTGGGCTGGCACCCGGCGAAAGTAAGCAGCGAAATAAAGACCAATATACGTCGCACTTGGGTTCGTTCCTACTCTAAGTTCACCGGATTGTACTCACGTTCATGGTGCGGAGCGAAGGATCAAGATGTCCCGAGCCGGAATTCTTACCTCTGCTGCGTCCACTTGCTCGCCCGTCTCAACGTTCACGTATTGGCCGGCGGGCAGACCTGGAACGTCTGTCTCCTGGTCTCCGCGATTGACGGCCACGCTTACGTCTGCGTGGGCAGCGTTATTGCACGCCATTCTGAACACCCAACGGTTACCATCGGAAGCCAAGGTCGTGCGACGGCCTCGACTCAGGGCTCGATGAGTTGTTCTGATCCGAGCGAAGGCGCTGATCCGATCTCTGAGAGCGCGCTGGGCGGACGAGAGCTCATCGTTGTTCCAGGGCATCATACGGCGATTGTCGGGATCACCTCCACCAGCGAGGCCAATTTCATCCCCATAGTAGATCAAGGGGATACCTGGATTCGTGAGTAGGACGCCAAAAGCGACCCCAAGGAGCTCATAAGCTCGGTCTCCCTGAGGTTGGCTAGGTACGCCGCCCCAGCCAGCGCCGAGGTGGTCTCCTGTAGGACTACTCCCTTCTCGACAGTTGCCGATTTCACCGCTGGCGAAGTGAATGGCGCGTGGGATATCATGATTTCCAATCCAGGTGGTCATGATAGCGTCCGGCCCATAGGCCCCTCGATTGGTGTTGTCCATCCACTCCTGAAAGGCGCTCATTCGGCCCTGGAAGACCCCCTCGCAGAGTCGCGCCTTCATGGGGAAGTCGAACTGTCCGTCCAGCTTTTCGACGGGGTCAACGTATCGTCTCAGGAGCTCGATGTTTTCGTAATCAAAGGTCTCACCGACGAGATAGAAACGCCCGCCATCCGGTTCTGGAAACGCCGCATCGAGGGCATCACGTAGGTCTGTGAGCCAGTCGTCCGCTACGTGCTTGATCGCGTCGAGGCGATAGCCATCAATGTTGAACTCTCGAGCCCACCAGATCGCATCAGCGACGGACCAAGCGCGGGCTTCGGCGTTGTCGAAATCGAAGGGGGGTAGGTAATCTGTGAACGCGCAGCGAGTTCCCCAGAAAGGGTCATTCCAGAGGTTCTCTGGCCCACACAGGGCGAAGCGTCCATCTCTCCGAGCGAACCACTCTGGATGTGCCTGGTAGAGCCCACTCTCGACGTCTACGTGATTCATTACGTAGTCAAAGAGGACCTTCATATCCTTATCGTGTGCCTGACCAACGAGTTCGTGGAGGTCGTCTGCCGAGCCGATGCGTGACTCTACGGCAGGTGTGGGCGTTGGTGAATCAGGGTCGCTGTAGTCGATGTCTGCGGGTGATGGCCAATAGCCGTGGTACCCAGAGTAATTATTGGGATCGGTTCTTGGGTCGATGGCGGCTCCGGCGGTGTCTCGATTTTCATATGGGGCCGATAACCAGAGGGACGTGACTCCAAGCTCTCTCAGATAATCGAGTTTGGCGGTCACACCCTGTAAGTCGCCTCCTTCATATTGACCGCTTGGCCCTCGGACAGCGTCGCCTCCTGATGCCCCATCCACGGGGTGTGATTGCCCATCGCTGTCGTAGAATCGGTCGACCATAACGAAGTACATGATCGCGTCTCGCCAATCGAAGACTTCCGGGTCACCACAGCGACCGAAACCTTCCACATCTGTTTCACACTCGACGCGCCGCACGGAGTTGGAGCCGCCGGCGCCGTCGGGCGCGCTGAGGACCGCGCTCGGATCTGTGAGCCAGGTCGGGGCGCCGTCATCTGTCCGATATGCCATGAATTTGTAGGGCCAGTCGCCATTCTCAAGCTGGACACGAGCGAGCCATCGTCCATCTTCCAGACGCGTCATGGGGAGCGCCCCGTCCGCCCAGTCGGTGAATTGACCCGCGAGATCAACTCGAGCGTACTGTTGACCGCCGGTCTCGAAGACGAAGACCTGAGTCGAACAGCTCAGAGGACCGCAGGCATAATCAGTGCAACTCTCGGTGAGCACGTCGCACCCTGCGTCATCGACGCATTGCGGTTCCACACAAGCGTCCTCCAGGCATACTTCACCCGCATCACATTCGGTGTTCGCGACGCAGGCGCGGCAGGTACCTTGAGAGCAGACCTGTCCGCCTGAACAATCTGCGTTCTCAGCGCATGGGCTGTCTTGGCATTGACCGGTTGTCGGATGGCAGGAGAGCGAGCCAGGGCAGGTGCAGGGGGAACACTGGTAATCACGACACACTGGGCGATCAGCGTCCACGCAGTCTCCGTTGAGTATGCATGCGGGCGAGAATGGGCAGCTGTGAACGACTACGCTGTCCTCTTCACCAAAGCTGTTCGGGGCGCGTGACGGGTTCTCGGGGTCCGGTATCCAGGCGTCGTCAACGATGAACTTGTACGTATAGCGGCCCGGACGGAGGTTGATGTCGACGTACCACTCTCCAGCTTCATTGGGTCCCACCATGGCATAGGCGCCCTGCCACGCGGGACATTCGAAGTCACCGGCGAGCTTCACGCTGCTGGGTAAATCGGGACCGGAATGACGATAGACGAAGGTGTGTACACATTGGTCCTCGGAAGGGGGGCTGTCGCTGGCCCTTGAGGGGCACTCCACTGCCACTCCCGTGTCACCTCCCAAGTCGGGCTCAATGGAGCCCTGGTCATACCCCTGAAACCCTCGGGGATCTTCTGGAGAGGCGTCCAGACAGCTAGTGAGCAGTACGAGCCCAGCTACGCAGAGCAGCCGGTTAACCATAATTTTGCGGACTGACATGATGATCAAGTACACCTGAAACGTTGTGAACGGCGCAAGGTGTTACAACAGAGAAAGACTTGCATCCAGCAAATTAATAAGTATACATATGTTCAGTATCAACAACTGAACGTATGATCATGCTTTCAGCACTTAACATTAAGCACTTTGCTATCATTGACGAGAGCGAGATCTCATTCGATCAAGGCTTCACCGTGATCACCGGTGAAACCGGCGCGGGGAAGTCGGTGCTTATCAACGCACTGAGCTTAGTTCTGGGTGGTCGAGGACGCACTGAGGTAATCAGGACGGGCGCTGACAGCGCCGAGGTTGAGGCGCTCTTTGACTTAAGCTCATTGCCTCACGTCAAGGCTCGGTTGAGGGGGCTGGAGCTCGACGCCGGTGATGAGCTGGTCATTCGTCGCGTCATCTCTCGAAGTGGCCGCTCGCGGGCCTATGTGAACAGCACCATGGTGACCCTAAGGGCTCTCGCTGACCTAACCGATGGGCTCGTAGATATCTCTGGCCAACATGAACACTACAGTTTGCTGCAGCCTGAGAGGCATCTAGACCTACTCGACCGAGTCGGCGGCATCATTAAGAGACGTCAGCGCTTAGAGAGCGTACACGAGCAGGTCGTGGCTTTGGACGCGCGTATCGGGAACATTCATCAAATGAGAGTCGGTAGACAGGAGAGAGCTGAGTTTCTGAGATTCCAGCTCGCAGAGCTTATCTCGGCTGAATTAGATGATCCGGAGGAGGAGGCGACTCTCGAGGCCGAGGCTCGTCGGTTACGGCATGTAGAGAGGCTGCGGGAAACGGTGCTTTTGAGTGAGGAGAGCCTTGATGGCTCCAGTCACTCGGCGCTGGAGGGAGTGCGGAGCGCCATCCGTTCAGTAGGCGCCGCAGCAGAGCTCGATCCAGAGCTGCAGGCTGTACTCAGAGATCTCGAGACGGCGAGTGTCTTACTCGAGGAGAGCGCCCGTGGTTTAGGAGTCTATGGCCGCGATTTGAGTGGTGATCCGGAGCGACTCGAGCAGATCGAATCTCGTCTGGCCTTGTTTCAGCGACTCCGACGCAAATATGGCGTCAGTTTAGGTGAAGTCATCACCAAACAGAGGCAATTGGAAGGTGAGCTTGAGGAGTTGACCTTCAGTGATGGAGACATGGACGTTCTGGTGGCGAACCGGGCGTCGCTGGCGGCAGAGCTCTTCCGATTAGCAGAGAGGCTGAGCGCTGCTCGCCGTAAAGCCGGTGACCAATTTGGGCGGGCCGTCTCTAAACAGCTGTCAGAGTTGGGGATGGGTGGTGCACAGATGGTCGTGAGCTTAGAGCCGGTCAGCGTCGGTGTGGAGACGAACGGTGGGTGTGTTGGTTTGCGTGGGCTGGATCGCGTCGAGTTTATGTTGAGCGCAAATCAGGGAGAGACGCCTCAGTCATTGGGAAAGGTCGCGAGTGGAGGGGAACTCTCGCGGATCATGTTGGCGGTTAAACAGATTATTGCAGAGAAAGACCCTGTGGCGACCTATATATTCGATGAGGTAGATGCCGGTGTTGGAGGAGCCACAGCGGAAGAGATCGGAGTGAAGCTCAGGCGCGTTGGCGGCGAGCGACAGGCGATCTGTATTACTCACCTCCCGCAGATAGCGGCTTTGGGTGGAGCTCACTTTCGCGTTGAGAAGACCCAGACAGCGGGGCGGACCAGAAGTGAGATTCGGCGGCTATCGGTCGCCGAGCGGACAGAAGAGATCGCGAGGATGCTGGGCGGACGTCTACTCACGGACAAGACGCGCCTGCACGCCGAGGAGATGCTGTCATTGGGAGCTGCTGCTTAAGCTGGGCTCAAGGCTCGTAGCTGGTGGCTACGGGGTTGGAAGACTCTCGTCACGATCCAAGATCTGGAAGTATCGGAAGTCGTCGATGCGGTCTACCAGATCGTGACAGTCGATGAAGGGGTTCCGATTTCCTTGAAGACCCTGAACGGCGTCATTGCGAACGCGCTCTCTATTGTCGGGGGGATCTTCTTGATTCCACCTTCGGAGGGCCTCTTCTTCGTCAGCTCCGATATCGACTCCCCAACGGACAGAGAAGTAGAGCACGGTTCGCGCGACGTCGCCGCGGCGCTCTCGGCGCGGCTCGAACACTCGATTTCCGCTTTGGTCATTCCCGATGGTCGATGGTGCATAGTCGAGGTTGCGATCGCTCGTGACATTTCCGAAGGGAAAGCTACCCCGACCGCTGTTGGCCTCTGGAGTAGATGGTAGGAGATTATGAATGTCTGACTGCATGTGAGAGTAGAGCGTCGCTTGCTCATTCTTATCAACCATGCGAGCTCGGGGCATCACATGTTCACAGTTGATAAGGTCGCGGTTTGGATCTTCAGTCTCGGGTGCGGGCGCCTGGGTGCCGGTGTAGACACACTCCACGACCATGGGTCCTTGATCAGATCGAAACCGCTCCACCTGTGTGAACATCAATAGCCGAGCGCTGGTATACCGGTTCGGGTTTCCGCCGAGGTCATTCATCACGGCGACAGGCCGATATTGAGAAGAGAGCTGTTGATGCAGCTCAGTGATCAGACGCTGGTCAGCGATCCCCGCCCACAGGGTACAGGGATCCCCTTGCATTAAACCTGCGTCACTGCCTCCGCCCATGGGCTTAGGAGGCACATACGTGTCAGGTTGGCTATATGCTTGCTGCTCAGGTGTCTCCGGCCCGCAAGCGGGCAGGAACACACTCACCAGAAACATCGCCAACACGCACGGACCGAAGGACGGTACATATGGGTTGAGGCGATTCACGATAAAACCTCCTCGGGAGATGCCCGCAAGCGACCTCGAGATTCACAAAGAATCAACGGCGTGCGGCCATTTCGCCTAATTAGGCTCGGCGACCCTTGCGAGTCTCAAGCACGTAGTCGACCAGAGAGCCGTCGCGGAAGTTCATCTTCACGCGGCCATCGGTACGCTCTACGAGCACAGACTGACCCGTCTCGACGCTGATCTCCTTAGCCTTGGTGACCGCCTCGATCCTGCCGTCAATCACCTCCTCATCGGAGCGTGTGCTGACGCGGTACGTGGTCGGCTCGACCTCGAACTCTTCCTCTGCGGGTTCTGCGGCAGCGGCTGGTGCCGGTGCGGCCTCTTCAGAAGCGGCTTCCTCAGCGGGAGCAGCTTCCTCAGCAGCAGCCTCCTCAGCGGGAGCAGCTTCCTCAGCAGCAGCCTCCTCAGCGGGAGCAGCTTCCTCAG
>CALELH010000614.1 GCA_937902595.1 uncultured Myxococcales bacterium | reverse complement strand
GTGAGATGCTGAAGGAGGACGGGTATGAGCGCCTCATTATGGCGGTTGGCCCTGATCTGAGATTCAGGCCGGGTAGCAATCCCGCGGCCCGCGCCCTAGAACTCCGCCTTGGCTATCGTTTCGGCCTCGACCGCAGCTTGGGGTCAACGTCCAGCTTGGGGAGTGTCCGTGGCGACAAGGATACGCACCAGCTTTCATTTCTCACCCATTGGAAGTTCTTCCCTAAGACGGCGCTCTTGCTGGATGTTCAGTATTGGCTGATTAACTACCGGGCCGGCGTCGACCTGGATATTGACGGTCAGAGTGTGGATGGCCCTAACAAGGATCTGAGCCCTTTGCGCGCCGAGATCGGACTCAAGGGACTTATCTCCCGCCGGTTAGCGCTGACCTTACGTGGTGGCTACTCAAACAGCTATAACGATGAGGGCGAGTCCTATGAGGGCGCTATCGGTCGAGTGAATATTGATTACACTCTCGAGCCTCTGCTTAGGCTGGGCCTAGGGTATGCGCTCAAATTGGGAGACGACTCCTACTCGAACTTTTACACACTTCACCGAGGTTTTGTTCGAGGGAATGTGAACTTACCAGCCAGGTTCTCTTTGGGTGGACGCATCGGCCTAGATTACTATGTCTATAGCCGTGACGGTGCACCGGCCTGGGCGGCCGCGCTGCCGGATCGTGTCGAACCAATAATGAGGGCTTTAGCGGAGATCGGTTGGAGCCCTACTGACTCGTTCAATCTGAAGGCGTCCTGGGAGTTTGAGAACAACCGAAGTGATTTTTACTACTGCTTAGGTGAGACGCCGGGGCGCTGTTTTGCGAACGACCCTGTCGATCTAGCGGCGTACAGCCGACATATTGTGATGCTCACCATTGCAAGCGAGTATTAGACTTCAGTAGTCTTTCTCAGTTCTGGTTCTCTGTGATGCGATGAATATGTACAAAACCACACAGCTCATTGGTGTCTACGCTTTCGTCGTTCTCATGCTTATTGGGTGTGGCGGTGGACCGGACGTTAAAGCGCTTCCACCAATGCCGGACACCAAGACCCTTCTGCAGAGCGCGGCCCTGGGTGCTGACGATGTCATCGAGGTGAGGGTCTATCAGGAGAAGGAACTCTCCGGTCTGTACAGAGTGGGCGCTGACGGAACGATTAGCTATCCATTGATCGGCGTGGTTAAGGTCTCGGGTCTAACACCGACGGAGCTCACGACGACCCTGACGGGTCTCCTCAAGGCTGACTATCTGCGAAACCCTCAGATTAGTGTCTTCGTAAAGGAGTTCAACTCCAAGAAGGTGTTCGTCTTGGGTGAGGTGAGGAAGCCCGGCACCTTTCGCTATGAAGACCGAATGACGATCGTACAGGCTGTGACATTAGCTGGCGGGCTCAAGTCGCTCGCCGCTAAGGATCGACTGATACTCACCCGCGTCGTCGATGGCGATGAGCAGAAGTTCGTTGTGCCCTTCAAGGAGATCAGCCAGGGGATCTCCAAGAACGTACTCCTGCGACCCGGAGACATAGTCTTCGTTCCGGAGTCCTGGCTCTAGTCATCGCCGGACGCCTTGGCCACAGACTCCGTGTTTATTCTGAAACAGGCTTAGTCTGCTGCCCCGGGTCCGCTCAGAGCATGCACCAACATCCGAGCCACCATCGCTGGTCGTCTTCGTGTAGGGCAGAGCCACAGCTTGAGCGATTGCCGTCGCCATCGAGCCGCCATGATGGTGGGAGTGTCTGCGTCGATACAGATCCGGTTGGCGAATCGCGCCAACATTCTTGAGCCGCGCTGCAATCGCCCTGGCCATATCTTGTGCCGATCGAGTCGGAGCATCGCTAGATCGAAAGCGTTGTCTAGGCCATATTGGGTGGCGAGCTCTTTGAGCCTGGTGAGCTCATGGATGTCGCCCTGCTTCAATCGTTCTTGGAGAATAAGAGCTAAATCTACCGTTGACCAAAGACCGTCTACAAACGCTGACTTACTTTGGTTCTGAAGCCACAAGAGCAGCCGATCATCCGGGTGAGGGTAACGGACCCAGAAGCCGTCTATCTCTTTGAGAAGGCTGCGTTGATAGATAGAGTCTACGTCGAGAGGAGCGCTGTGATTCGGTCCGGCGTCCCGATGTAGCTCGACGAGGTTCTCCCCGACCATAAACCCCTGAGCATAGATTGGGTCTGTCGGGAGACGCTCGTAGAGTGGGTCTTTACGCCTCGGAAACTGAGCAAAGGCGGCGTTGACCGAATCATGGCTGTCTGGTGGAACCAGGATGTCTATGTCGACGCAGCGCCGCGCACCAGGCGTGAAATACAGGTTCTCGATGTAGTCGGCACCTTTGAGCAGCAGCGGTGCTGACGCTTGTGAAGGCCAGTGCTCTTGCACGGCACGAAAACGACTGAGGTAGGCAGCTGCGTTATTCGTCCATTCTTTCTGGGCTGATTGCGCGATTGACTCGCCTAGATGGGCGCCAATGTGGTAGAGCAAACCGCTTAAGCGGTGTGCATCGATTAGCTGCTCCAAGTCGTCCCCAATGGGGGGCCGTGTGGGTCGGTCGGCGAGCCAGTTGCGTAGGCTCGTTATGAGTGGTTGCTGATTCACTATGACATCATGGTGATTTGAGCGATGAGAGGCAATCCATCCGAGCAAGGACCGGGTTGAAAATGGGGTTTTAGATGGCGCGGATCTTAGTGACTGGCGGTGCAGGGTTTGTTGGTTCCAATCTGGTGCACGCTCTGTTGGCGCGAGGAGACGAAGTTGTCGTTCTCGACAACTTCTCGACGGGCCGTCGAGAGAACATAGCAGGCGTCCTAGACTCGATTAGATTGGTCGAAGGGTCGCTCGCTGATCCTGTCGCCGTACGAGAGGCCTTGGCGGGTGTGTCAGGCGTTCTGCACCAGGGGGCCTTGCCCTCGGTGCCTAAATCCCTCGATTTACCTTTGGAGACTAATGAGGCTAACGTCGTCGGTACGCTGACGCTTCTTGAGATGTGTCGGCAGATGGGGGTGGAGCGTTTGGTGTATGCTGCGTCTTCGAGCGCCTATGGCGACCATGACGCCCCGGTTAAGACCGAGAGCCTAGAACCCCGCCCAAAGTCTCCTTACGCCGTTCAGAAGCTCGCAGGGGAGCATTATTGCAGCGTCTATCACAGTTTGTTTGGTCTCCGTACGGTGGCCCTAAGATATTTCAATGTGTTTGGGCCTCGGCAAAACCCTAAGAGCCAATATGCTGCTGTCGTTCCTGCGTTCATAACGCGGATGCTGCGGGGGGAGTCTCCGGTCATCTTTGGAGATGGTGAGCAGTCCCGAGATTTTACTTTTATCGATAATGTCATCTCAGCGAATCTACTCGCTCTCGAGACCGCCGCGGAGGACTGTGGTCAGGTCTACAACGTGGGGTGTGGTTCAAGCGCGACGCTCTTGGATCTTGTTGATGGTATCAATGACATTCTTGGTACAGATATTCGTCCTATATTCGAGGCGGAGCGCGCTGGAGATGTGAGGCACTCGTGCGCTGATGTATCGAACACCAAGCGGGCCACTGGATACGAACCTTTAGTCGACGTAAAGCAAGGTTTAGCGCGGAGCGTTGACTGGTATCGGGCCGTGAAAGGGGGCGAGGCGTGACTAATTGGTTGCAATCGGGCCTGCGGCTGCGTCTCTATCTTGGCAGCCCAGTCCAGCAGGAAGTGAAGAGAGGTGAATCATGAGTCCACTGGCGAAAGCCCTCAGCGATCGGAGCGCTCGTGTTGGGGTCGTTGGACTTGGCTATGTCGGGTTGCCTTTGGCGACCGCGTTCGCGGACTCGGGTTTTGATGTCCTCGGTTTTGAGGTCGACGCGACGAAGGTAGAAGCGATCAATAGCGGGACCTCATACATTCCGGATATTCCCACTGAGGAGGTCGCTCGACTGGTGGGGCTGGAGCGACTCAGCGCGACGACGAATTTCTCTCGTTTGGCGGAATGCGACGCGATCAGTGTCTGCGTACCTACGCCGTTGCGAAAGACTCGAGATCCGGACTTGACCTATATCGTCAAGGCCACTGAAGAGATCGCCCGTCACCTGCGCCCGGGTCAGCTCATCGTTTTGGAGAGCACGACCTATCCAGGTACCACCGTAGAGATCGTCGCTCCAACTCTGAGCAGCGCCGGTCTTGAGATTGGCCGTGAGGTTCATCTCGCGTTCAGTCCGGAGCGCATTGATCCAGGTAATGAGCAGTTCACTGTGACGAACACGCCAAAGATCATTGGCGGAATGACCTCTGAGTGTAACGTCGTCGCTCAGCTCTTATACGAATCGATTGTGAACACGGTGATCACAGTTTCAAGCCCAACGGCAGCCGAGATGGTGAAGCTGTTAGAGAACACGTTTCGGGCCGTCAATATTGGGCTGGTCAACGAGGTCGCGATCATCGCCGACAAGTTAGGCCTGGACGTTTGGGAGATTATCGAGGCTGCTGCTAGCAAGCCGTTTGGTTTCATGCCGTTTTATCCGGGTCCGGGGCTCGGTGGGCATTGCATTCCTATCGATCCGCATTACTTGAGCTGGAAGCTGCGCACTCTGAATTATCGTACGCGCTTTATTGAGCTCGCGGACGACATCAATAACAGTATGCCTGACTATGTCGTCAGCAAGGTCAGCGCGGCGCTCAATGACTCAGCTAAGCCGATCCGCGGATCCAAGTTGCTTATCTTGGGAGTGGCGTACAAGCGGGACATTACCGATTGGCGAGAGTCTCCCGCGGTGCCGATTATTCGTGCTCTTCAGGAGCGAGGAGCGTTGGTCTCTTATCAGGATGATTACGTCGAAGGGCTGCCCCTTGGCTCCCATGGGGCCGGAGATCGTCTCTGCTCTGTTGAGCTAGATTACGAGGCCATGGGTGAGTACGACGGAGTGGTGATCGTTACGGACCATCGCTACTTCGATGTCACGGCAATTCTGGCGAATGCCCAGTGTGTGGTGGATACTCGAAACCTCACAGGGCAGCAGGGTCGAGAAGATCCGAAAGTGGTGAAGCTCTAATGGTTGGTCAGCAGGAAGAACAACCACCGTTTACCGTGTGGTTAGACATTGTCTGGAAGCAAAAGTGGCTTGTCCTGGCCTTTATGGTCTTGGTCATCACAGCGGCGGTCTTGTTCACTAAGCGTCAGCCGCGCATCTATGAGGCAACCACCCAGATCGTCGTCGAGCTAAACGCGCCCCGCTATATGGCGAGACAGGGTGGGGACGTAGTGAGTCTCGGCTCAGGAAATTCGTGGAACACGAGAGAGTTCTTCGAGACGCAATACCGCATTATGCGAAGCCGCATGGTGTCCAAGATGGTGGTGGAGAAGCTCGGTTTAGATAAGGATCTCGACTTTCTCGGGGTGACGAAGATCGAAGATCCTGAAAGCGTGCGCGTAGGCTAAAGAACGCGGACGCGGTCTCGATTTTGGTCAGTCGGCTCTCTGTGGTTCCGGTGTCGGATAGCCGCGTCGTGTTGATTAAGGTGCGGGACCAGAACCCGACGCGCGCTGCGCGAATCGCTGACACGGTCGCTGATGCTTATGCAGCGCAGAATGTTGATCGAAAGGTGTCGGCAGCATCAGACGCGGTGAGCTGGCTCGCTAAGCAAGCTCAGGGTCTCAAGAATGAGCTCAGCTCTGCTGAAGGCGCGCTGCTCAAATACAAGCACGACAACGAGATCCTAGGGGCATCTTTAGCGGATAAGCAGAACTTTGTGGGGCTCGACCTGCAGGACGCGCGACGGCAATTACGAGATGCGCGGCGGGAGCGAGTTCGTCTAAGAGCCAAGCTTGATCAGGTCCGCTCTCTATCGGCCATCGAGGCCCAATCGAGTGTGACTGAGATCTTGGGCAATGGACTCATCCAGAGGCTTAAGGAGCGTCGTGTTCAATTTGAGAATGAGAAGGCCGACCTACTCAAGAGTAAGCTTCCGAAGCACCCGGACGTGCGCGTTGTAGAGCGAAAGATCCAACGTGTTGATAAGGCTTTGAGCCAGGAAGTTAAGGGGATTCGGCAGTCGCTAGAACGCTCCCACAAGGCCCTCTCTGCCAGTGAGGGCAAGCTGGTCTCAGAGGTTGACGAGCTCGAAGAGGAGGCGAAGCAGCTTCAGGCTCATGAGCTCGCCTATCGTCGACTCCAGACCGACCTTGACTCCAAGAAGACGCTCCACAGTCAGATGTTGGGCCGTCTTAAAGAGGCACAGCTTCAGGCTGAGACCCGCGCGAATAACGTTCGGGTATTGGACGCGGCGCTCGTGCCGAACACGCCTGTGCGACCACGCATGTTGCTCAACTTAGCTGTCGCCGCGGTGCTCGCGCTCTTCGGGAGCCTAGGGCTCGCGTTCTTCGTGGATCGACTCGATAACACGATTAAGAATCAGCAGCAGCTCGAGTCCTATGGACTGACGTTCTTGGGCATCGTCCCTTCAGTACGCTCGATTCGTGGTCGAGGCGGTGTGCCGAAGGAGATCGGTGACCCGGATCGATGCGTCATCGAGCACCCCCACTGCTCTGTGGCTGAGTGCGTCCGAATCATTAGAACAAACCTTCTGTTTATGGCCTCTGAGAACGCCTTGGGCAGTATCATGGTCACCAGCGCAGGACCCCGTGAGGGTAAGACGACGACCTGTGTGAACATTGGCGCGACCATGGCGATGTCGGGCAGCCGGACTTTGCTCATCGATTCGGATCTTAGGCGTCCGCGTCTGCATAAGATCTTTAATATGACGAACGAGCGCGGACTCACCAACTTGGTGATGGACGCAGATGTTCGCGTCGCGGATATGGTCAAGGCCACCGAAGTAGATCAGTTGGACATTTTGTGTAGCGGCCCGCTGCCGCCTAACCCTTCAGAGCTCCTACACACTCAGGGCTTTCGTCGCACGCTAGCCAAGCTTGGCGACGAATATGACCGCCTAATCTTCGACTCTCCGCCGGTCGGAGCTGTCACCGATGCTCAGATTCTAGGCCAGCAAGTAGACGGGACGGTCCTTGTCGTGCGGGCGGGAGATACTCGGCGTGAGATGGTCGCTAAAGCGACGAGGCTTCTCTCTAGCGTCAACATCCGCATTCTTGGTGCGCTGCTCAACAACTTGGATGTGAGTCAGCGTGGATACGGGCAGTACTATTACCAGTACTACCGGCAGCAAGCGGATGAGGTGACCGCTGAGCAGGCCTGAACGTGCGAGTCGTCTTCGGATTACCAGGGGTTGATCGTTATCACGATCGAGTAAGAATGCTGGCGCGGCTGTCTCAGCGAGTCGAGAAGCTGTGGCTGCTGACGGACTCAATATCTGACACCTTGTCTGACGAGTTGGCGCAGTACCCGAGACTAGAGTTGGTCGTATTCGATTGGGCTCGCTTCGCTCAGGACAGCTTTACGTGGTTAACGGAGAGGGAAGGAGAGGTGGACATCGTGCACGACACGATGGGCTGCTTCGCGAGCTACTTTCAATCTCATGGTCCGAGCCGCCACCGTAGCGCGCGACTCGTGTCGACTCTCTATACGAATAATTGGGGATGGTTTCACCGAGTCCGAAGGCGCCGAATGGACTTCGGAATCTCGTATGTTGGACAGCGAGTTCTAACGCTCTGGAAAGATCGAAGGGTGTGTCGAAACGCGGACCGGGTTTTTGTCTTGGGGCCTGGTCACGAGCACGACATCATCGCGGCACATGGTGTACCGGTGTCTCGGGTGACTTGGATCCCATCAGAGGTGAACACGGAGCGCTTCTATCCGCCTGAAACACCGGCAGTGACTCGCCCCACGATACTCTTCACGGGGGCGATCTGTAGGAACAAGGGGATCGACACTCTGCTCGATGCGTGTTCGTTGCTCGCCGAGAGAGGAGAGGAGTTCTCCCTCCGTTTAGTTGGCCGAGTGCTCTACTGGGAGGAGCAGTGGCTGGCGGATGCATGTAAGTCGGCCGGCTTAGGGGAGCGCCTAACGCTGACAGGGGCGATTTTGTATGAGTCTCTCCTCTGGGAGTACCAAGACGCGGGGGTGTTCGCGTTTCCTTCCCGCTTCGAAGGGTCACCACGCTCCTTACGCGAGGCTGTGGCGTGTGGCACCTCCGCCGTGGTTACGGACATTCCCGGTCATCGCGGCATCGATCCTCATGGGGAGTTTATGCGCTTCGTTCAGGGCAATGATCCTGAGCTCTGGGCCGATGCTCTCTCCTCGGCGCTTAGGGAGAGCAGCGATCGGTACCAGCGTCGTGCTGAAGATGGCGCCGCGCACATGCGCTCTGTGCATTCACTCGAGTCTGTGGCAGGCCGTCTCGCTGAGCTGTACACAGAAGTTTTGGCGGAGCCGGCTTGGTCTGTAGCCGAGTGACAGAGTTGATGACTAGAATCAGAGCTGATGCCGGTACTGAATAATTCGAAGTACTCGTAGCGGGTCCGGTCCGAAGTGCGCGGCGATCCCCACCCCTAAGCCGAGGGCTGCGAAATAAGTTAGCATTAAGGGCAGCTCTGAGAGCGTGTCCGAGACCACAAACAGAAGTGTGCACCCCAAGGTGCCAGCGCCCGTCGCTAACAGATCCGCCCGGGCGGACTCATCTTGGAGCCGACCGACCTGCCGAAACACATAGATGTGGCTTCTAAGAATGAACAAGATGAACAGGAGCGCGCCGAGCGGCCCGAAGTCTACGAGGACCGTTAGAAACATATTAGAGAAGTAGAGACGGGGGCGCTTGTCAGCAGACCGACGCGACATTCTCGCCATCACTCGTCCTCCGACGCCGGTATAATTGTGCACGGTCGTCGTTGCGTCATCTTCGATCACTGCGTCCAGTACGGTGATCTGCCGTGCTGTAACCCGACTAAAATCGTTCCACGCTGCCCGCGGGTGCATGCGCTCATCACCTGATGCGCCCAGGAGCACAATGATCAGGGTGAGCGAGGACAATGAGACGAACGTGAGTAGTCGAGCGCGTCTCCATAGAATAATCGTAAGCACCAGTCCTGTGGTCAGGATGCCTGCGCGGCTTAGCGTCAGGACGGCAATGAGAAAGAGGCAAATCGTGCCGACACGGTAGAGACGCCTAGCCCATCCATCTTCGTCTGAGAGCGCGCGTGTCACCGCGAGTGGGAGCGCGATGATGACCGCCGCTGACATCAGGGTTGGACTAAAAAGCGGCCCGACGAGGCCTCCGATTGACCCAGTGTTTACCCACTCGACAGCTCTCGGGCCGAGCTCAAAAAGACCCATAGCCGTTGTGCCGGCGACCAAGACTGCGATGAGAGCGCCTCTTCGGTCGGTCACCATCCTGGAGTTCATGACGAGGTAGAAAACGACAATCCCGTTACATAGCCACCAACCTACCCCGCGGAGAGCCTCCAGGGGCATGGGACTCAAGGGGACGATCATGAGTGACCAGAGCAGAAAACCAATGAGCGGGAAATCGCTCGGTGTTCGCATAGCGACGACACGTCGATGCTCTAGGCGTCTTTGGGAGAGGTGCGCGACGGCGATCAACGTCGGAACGAGATAGAGAATATTCACCGTGAATGAGCCAATGGTCACTGTCATCGCAGCTGTGAACTCAGGGGGAGCCACGATGACCATGATCAGCAACCAACACAGTAGAAGCGTCGTCGTGAAGATCCGCGTCATGACTCGCGCGAAGGTGAGCACGATGAGCTGGAGATCGAAGATGACAGTGCGTCGCGAGATGTGGAGCATCTCGTAGAACAGTTTGTGACGCGCGCTGGTGTAGTATCCACCTCTCACTTGAGCCTGTCCCGTGATCCCTGGCCTGACTAAGAACCGTCGGCTGTATCCGGGGACGTTGGCCTTATGTTCTTCAAGAAAGATCGGTCGCACCGGCCGTGGGCCAACGAGGTTCATGTCGCAGAAGAGGACGTTAAAGAGCTGGGGAAGTTCGTCTAGTCGATACTTACGTAGAAACTGTCCGATGGGCGTAAAATGGTCCTCATCCTGCTGAACTAATCGCTGCCCAATCTTAGCTTCTGAGCCCACCTTCATAGTGCGAAATTTAAAGATGTGAAAGGTCGCCTCGTTCTTACCCACGCGGGCGCCTCGGTAAAACGCAGGGCCTGAGGAGGTGAGCTTCACGGCGATGGCGATGAAGATCATGAGGGGCGAGAGAAGGAGCAGTCCAAGCAAGGCACCCAAGACGTTGTATGTAGACGTCACCAGAGTATAGATGGGCTTTGAGTCGACCGAGATATTGGTCGGGAACACAGCGTGATTTTTCGCCTCAGCGGTCACTGGATCTCCAAGGAGAGTGCTCTGGAGCTTGGGGTCGAGTGAGCTCACGCTGCGCGCCCCTGCCTGAAGCGTTCATTAAAGAGCATGAAGCAGATGAGTGCCCAGAGTGTCCTGCTGTGATCACGATGCCGAGCGGTGTGTTCTTCGATGAGGCTCGTGACCTGCTCAGGATTCCAAAGGCCGACGTGTTTTACGGAGTCTGGACTGAGAGTATCCTTCATCAACTCATGTAGAGGTCCGAGCAGCCAAGTCGCCATGGGAACGTTAAACCCTGCCTTCTTTCGGGCGAGCAGGGTCTTGGGTACTCGGCCCTTGAGCGCTCTCTTCAGAACAGACTTAGACTCCATCTTTCGTAGCTTATACTCCGCAGGCATACGCGCAGTCGCTTCGACGAGCCCGTGATCGAGGAAGGGGACCCGCGCTTCAAGCGAATGGGCCATACTCATTCGGTCCACCTTCACGAGAATATCATCAGGGAGATAGACCTGGAAATCAGCGGCGAGGATAGCATCTAGCGACGATGCGTCCTCCATGTGTTCAACGGCCGCCTCGAAAAGACGAACTGTAGGCTCTAGCTCGGCGTCCGACTGGATCAGCGATGCGCGAGCGTCTGGTGACATGAACTCCTTGAAGCGGTAATGCGCCTCGATAGCCGGGTTTGATGCGGCTGAGACAAACGCCTTTGCCTTAAGGTCGAAGCTGACCTTAGAGTGGCTCACTGGAAGCCGATGGATGAGCCCGGGGATGAGATCATCACGAAGCCAATCAGGTAATCGGCGCCACAGTTTTGCGAGGCGCCATGCGAAGTGAGTTCGATATCCGGCAAACAGCTCGTCGCCTCCATCACCGCCAAGAGCCACAGTGACGTGCTGTCGCGCGAGTCTACAGAGATACCAGAGGGGGATCGCGCTGCTGTCCGCATAAGGCTGATCCAAGGTCTCGATGAGCGGGCTCAAAAAGGTGTCGGGATCTGGATTCACAGTCTCGATGAAGTGATCGGCGCCGAACGCTTTAGCCGCAATTCGGGCATGACTCGATTCGTCATAAGTGGCCTGATCGAAGCGAATCGTGAAGGCCTTTATTGGCGCGTCACTGTAGCGAGCCATGCCCATAAGTACGGCTGTAGAGTCGACTCCGCCGCTCAGAAACATGCCGAGGGGCACGTCAGAGATCATCCGTTGCTCTACCGCTTCGTAGAGGCCGCCCAGGACAGAAGCCTGAGCCTGTGCAAAGGTCTGCTGAGGCGTCGCCGGTAGCTCTGAAGCGAAGGTTTGGCTCCAGTAGCGTCTGATCTTGATCTGACCTCGCTCCCAAACCAGCGTCTGACCGGGTTCGAGTGAGCGAATACCTCGGACCATCGTCCGAGGTCCTGGTACATAGTTTAGGGCCAGGTAGTCGTAGTGAGCTTGAATATCGACTGCGTCGTCCACGCATTTAGAGGCGAGCAGCGCTTTGATCTCACTACCGAAGAGTAGCGTTCCATCCTCGAGTTGGCTGAAAAAGAGCGGTTTGATCCCGAGCCTATCCCTCGCCAGGATGAGCCGCTCTGATGCGTCATCCCACAGAGCGAAGGCGAACATCCCATCCAGATCATCTAGGAAGCTAAGCCCACGCTCCTCGTACAACGCAAGAATCACCTCTGTGTCAGTCTGAGTCTGAAATGGGTAGCCACCCGACGCGAGGCGCGCTCGATGGCTTTGGTAGCCGTAGAACTCTCCATTATAGGCAATACACGTCTTGCCTGATGGGCTCGCCATAGGCTGTCGACCTACCCGTCGAGTATCGATGATCGAGAGTCGTCTGTGACCAAGACCGACGGCCACGCGGCGTTTAGAGATGTACACCCCGGCGTCATCTGGACCTCTATGACTGAGGGTGTCACGCATATGTACCAAGCGTTGCCGCGTCACGGGCGCTTGGGTGCCTACATAGCCGACGAAGCCACACACGTCTGTCTAGTCCTTGTGCCGGCGAATGACGTCGGAGAGCATTTGCTCATACTGATCGACGGTGACGTCGTGACTGTGCACAACCTCCACATATTTCCGCCCGTTTCTACCGAGCTTTACAGCGCTCTTTCGATCTCCGTATAGAGTCCGGATTGCCTTCGCTAGCGCGGCTGGATCCTCAGGGCCGATCACACGTCCGCATTGTGCTTTCTCGATCAACTCCTCGGCGTCGCTGCCTGCGTCCACCGCCGCGATAACGGGACGACCTGCGGCCATAATCCCGAAAATCTTGCAGGGGACACTGGTGCCAGCCATTCCGTGTCTGAGAGGTGCCAAACCGACATCGGCGGCGCCGAGCAGGTCTGGCAGCAGTTCTCGATCTTGGGTTGGTAAGAGGGCGACCCTCGGGTCAGAGGAGAGCTCATGCTCGAGCATTGGTCTCGCCTGTCCGTCACCTACAAGCATCAGTCGCAGATCCTTGAGGTCACTGAGCATTCTCCATGCCTCGACCACGGTCTCCAGACCTTGGCTGTAGCCCATTCGGCCACTAAACTGCACGACGAACTTTCGGTCAAAGCCGAGTGACTTACGGAACCTATTGCCTCTCTTAGCGACGGGGGTAATGAAGTCGGTGTCAGTGTAATTAGGGATCACAGAGACCTTGTCTTCAGGGACACCCCTCGCCATGCAGTGACGTTTGAACCCTTCACTAATCACAGAGAGGTGAGAGGCCTTTCTGTAGACCCACTTTTCTAAGAGCTCAAAGCTCTTCACCATCAAGGGATTCGTCATGACCCCGAGACGGATCGCAGCCTCGGGAAATAGGTCCTGCAGGTTGTAGACGAACGGTATACCTCTAAACCTTGAGAGCGCTTGGTCTACGACCCCAAGGGTGAGGGGGGGAGACGGCGTGAACACAACGTCTACATCCTTTACCGTTGAAGCTGCAGCCAGCGCGGTCGCTGTGAAAGAGGCGTAGTTAGCCATCTTGGCGACCTTGCCGCCGTCCGGCGCATAGAGCCAGACCCGGAGGATCTTCACGCCATTATGTTCATCATGCGCGAATAATTTACCCTGATATTCACTCTCGATTTGGCCGGTCTCATGATGTGGGAACGCACACACAACGGTGACCTGGTGCCCTCGCTTGACGAGCCCCTCACATAGCCCCGTCATGAGCGGCGCGTTGCCGAGCTTGTCCGGGTAATAATTCAGCCCCAATAAAAGGACGTGCATGGCTACCTTCCGTACCTAAGAGGGCGCATAGTGCGCTTCCTGTTTGACCTCGTCAATCATCACGATTTCCCTCTCTTATGGTGCCCGTTTTCTTCAGTCGAATAAGCCGTTCGAGTAGCTCGCTGATGTCGCGATTCTGGGGCCATTGACGTTGCGCCTCCAGTAAGCGAGTCCGAGCCATTCCGTTTTGTGACGTTTTGACTTCTAGACGAGCAGCAGCCAGGGCCAGCAGAGGGGTTGGACGTAGGATGTAGGCCTGTTCATACGCACGAATCGCGGTGTTCGTCTCTCCGAAGCTGGACTCTACTCGACCTCTAAGCACGAGCGTCCGAACCGCTGAGTCGGTACGGCCTTCACTGAGGGTCCATAAGTGGTCAAGAGCCTTTCGGGCTGTCTCTGGGTCTTTCGTAAGGATCGATGCCTGAACCGCGTGTTCTAGGAACGCAGGATCTCTATCTCCCCCAGATCTCCATCCCTCTTCGAGTAAGAGGGCGGCAGTCTCATTTTGTCCTGAGCGGGCCTCTATTCGAGCCCCTAGCCCGAGAGCGAGGAGCGTTCTACCCCTTCGCTTGAGCTCGGCGACTTGCGCCCGGACACAGCCCACGTCCTTGAGCCGCAGACACGCTCTGGCGAGGTAGACTGGTGCGTCCTGGTGACTTGGAGAGGAGAAAAGGAGCTCTTCGGATAACGCGCGAACAGATTCGACCTGACCGAGATTAAAGAGCGCCTGAACTAGTCGTCTCTCCGCGTCGGGGTCACCACCGACGACCATGGCGTGGTGTTGCGGCTTTGTGATGACTTGGGCGACCTCGCGTAAGAGCGTCAGAGCAGACCAAGGGCTCTTCTCAAGAGCCCGCCTGTATTCTCCACTTGCTTGAGCGTGGAGGCCAAGCCGAGCGAGTGAACGTGCGAGCACGAGGTGGGGCTGACTCTCTCTAGGCCCTAGCCTTTGAGCGTGGCCTGCCCATCTCATGACCTTTGATAAGGTGCCTCCCCCCTCGTCGTGGAGTCGCGACGCGGTCACGAGAGGGATCATAGGATCCGCGGGGTGAAGAGAGGCCAGCTGCTGTGCCCGCTCTTCGAGGGTGTTGATCGGTTCGGAACGGAGTGAAGCTAGATGCCCGTCACTCTGAGTTTCAACGATACTGAGTCCAGCGATCGAGGTGAGGCCTACGATCATGGCGACGCCGACGAAGACCAGGCGCTTCTCACCCGTGGATGCCTCAGTCTTTCGTCTGACGCTGAGAAGCGTACCGAGTGCAGTCGCGACGGCGAATGACACGCCCATACTCTCCATCCCGAAGTCAGCGAGTTGATGCACTGACACGGCGGTGACGCCGGCGAAGCTCGCCCAGGATGAAGGGCTCGTGCGGGCTGCGGCCGTCTTCGCCGCCAGAATCCATAGCGTGGTGATCACGCAGGCAAACACGACGGTCGCGAGCACCCCTGACTCTGCGAATGATTGCACCAGATAGTTCTCTGCGTGAGTGATGGTGCCGTTGACTGGAAAAGCTTGATGCTGATGGAAGGCCAGCCCGAAGGTTCCCCGGCCCGAGCCCGTCGCCCAATAGCTCTCGAACAGGCTCAGTGTTCCCTGCCAGATCTTGATCTTGGGGTCGTCTTGAACACTGCCTCTCCAAAGGAACTCCCAGGACTCGACGAGCATGAATGAGGTGACGATGCCCACGGCCAATAGGGCGGACCCTATGATCAAGAGTCTATGCACTCTGGTCGTGAGTGTTGGCCGGTCTGGGTCCAGACCCTTGTACGCGAGTCCAGCGAAGATGAACCACCCGATTACCAAGACAGCGAGGCCACCTCGAGAGCCTGAGGCGATGACGCCGGCGCCGCACAAGAACGTACAGACTAGAGCCCACCACGTCGTCCGCTCGTCATCACTTGAGAGGAGCTTCCCACAGCCGAGCAGACAGCCCAATACGAGCAGGCTAGCGAGGGTGTTCTCGTTGACGAATGGCCCGAAAAAACCGTGTAGAGTTTCCCGATGGAGCGCAGAGTATAGACCGTAGATCCTGTCCGCATCGAACACCCAGTGCAGCAGGCCTACTGCTGAGCACAGAGTCGCTCCGCTAATGACCGCCCAGCGAAGCTCGGAGGCAGCAGTTCGTCCGCTCATCAGCACGATGAGGAAGAGCAGCGCGAAGGCGACTTGGTGAATCGCCGCGGTGTAGGTCTTCACACGATCTATGGTGAGCGGTGCCCACTCGAGTGCAGGGTCTGTGGCCAGGTATAGGTTTGCAGCCTCCGGGGACAGGCTTGCAAGGACACCCATAGGGAGGGGGACAAGTTGAACACAGGTCCAGAGAGCCGGGACAAAGAGAATCCAGCCGATCCAAGGGTATCTCAGGGAACGGAGTTCATCATCGTAGACAGCCAACATCGCCGTCAGCCCCACGAGGACCGCGCAGATAAGCTGTATGTCTGAGCGCACCCCACCGATGGCGAGCGGCGTCATCACTAGGATGGCCATAAGCGCCGTGCGGTGTGCTGTCATCATGTGAAGATGTAGAGGGGGCTGAGATAGAGGAGAGGCGCGGGGAGCCGCTGACCTATTGGGCGCACTTCATGTAGCAGTCGTTGTCTCGCTGAGTGCTCATTACGCAGCGATCGCCGATATAGTCCCAATCGAGATTGCAGCTCACACAACACTCGTTTGCCTTTCGGAGCTCTCCGTTTACTTTGTATGCGCTGTTCGTCCTCGTCTTACGATTCGCGACCTGCGTCTCGTGATCGACACCAAGAACCGTACGCACAGCGCTGTCGCCAGCATCACCTAGGACGGGTCCAACGACAGCGATCCCACACAGAGCGAACAGGCCTACAATGACCATGGTCGCCTTAACACCGTTACTCATCGGTCAACTCTCCCTCAAAATTACAGCAGAAACCTACACTGAATTCCGAGATTTGGCCATCCTATCGAAGGCTCTCGCTCATCTTCTCTTTTCTTTGAGGTTTTGATCATCGGGAAGCGATGGTCTCCATTCAGCTCTCAGGAAATAGCTACGGCCAGGGAGTGGTCTATGGACCGAGTCGAAATGCCCCTGTTGATTCAATATGTTGTGGACGTCGAGCGAGAGTCGGACGCCATACGAAGTAGACAGACGTAGACCTGCATCAAAGAGAGAATAGTCAGGGAGAGTACGGAGGCCGAAGCGATCTGACGTGACCTCTGTTTGGCTGGATAGACCGGTGTGCACGAGTAGATCTCCAAGGTGTGCTCCCACCCGAGCGACCACACGGTGTTCGGGCCGGTGTGGTAGAGGCGCGGCCTCGGACTCATCGAATCGTGATCGCTGCCAGTGGTATCCGGCCTTGAACCAAAGAGATCGGAGGTTCGCCCTCATCGAAGCCTCGACACCGACTGTTCTGGCAGCGAATCGATCTGTCGCTTGGA
This sequence comes from uncultured Myxococcales bacterium, assembly GCA_937902595.1. Classification (GTDB taxonomy): domain Bacteria; phylum Myxococcota_A; class Bradymonadia; order UBA7976; family UBA1532; genus UBA1532. Next base: position 22,622 of record CALELH010000614.1, on the reverse strand, counting down.
CACGATAGGCGTCTAAAGGAATGAAGAGAATCAGCCGATCAAATGTGTTGATATAGCCGATGAGGTCAGATTGCAGCGAGAGTGAACCTCGTCTCTTCCAGCGGAGTCCCAGGTCTCCTCCCAGGCCATCTTCGGCTCTCAGATCAGGATCTCCGGAGATCCCGGACCCCTCGAAGTAGAGTTCATCGAAGGAGGGGTCTCGAAAAGTGCGTCCCATATTGCCCCGTAGAGAGACCTCGTTGATCGGTGACCAAAGGAAACCTAATCGTGGCACCCAGGCAGGAGCACGACCGTTCATGGCATCGAGTCGAATCGCTCCGAAGAGCCTCAGGCTCTCTCCGCCGTACAACGTCCAATCAAGAACGCTCGCGACGCGGCGTCGGTGATGTGTTTGTTCATTCGTGCTGCGGCTGTCTGCTCGTTCGTAACGACCGCTTAAACTGAGACGCGGCCGATGCCAAGATGCGCCCTCAAAAGAGAGCGATGACCGGACACCGGCTTGGCTGTCTATCAACCTAAACCGAGCCTCCTGACCCCCGAACGCCGTGGCCTTATCACTGAAATGATAGCGGCGATGGGAGGTGTCGAGAGTCGCGCTTGTTCGCCAGCGACCCGAGCGCCAGGACGCATCGCTCCAAGTGACGCCAGCGGATGCTCTCAGATCCTCGCTTCGAGCCTTGGTGCTCGGGAATTCGGCTGAGCCAGGTTCACCGCGTTGCCCATAGACTGTGTCGATAACGGCGGATAGAGTGCCCGACCGTCCAACGGACCTGTGATGCCCAAGCATGGCCCCCAGCTTCTGGTGATCATTGTTCGTTCGGGTGCGTGATCGTTGATTTGCGTCGCTGTAGGGGAAGTCTCCGGTGCCCACCTCCAAGCGGCTCCCGATCAATGTGCGAGAGTTTGATTCACCAAAGCCTGAGCAGGCATCGAGTCCAGTAAAACCAAAGCTGCCTGCGCTGATTGACGCGGCGCTTGGTGCGTCTCTCTTCAGTGCGGGGTGTAGGCGAATGACGCCTCCTTGAGATCCGCTCCCATAGGCAGCCGCTGCGGGGCCGCGAATGACGTCAATCCGCTCCAAGCAATGCACGGGCAGTGTGCTTAGGTCGACGCCACCTCCACCAGCAGGGGAGAGGCGTACATCCCCCAAGTAGACCGTCACCTGCTGGCCTTCGGCGCCGCGCATTTGAACGGTCTCCCGGCGTCCTGTGGAGCCGCCGCGTTGGACCCTTATCCCTAACCCTTGGTCTAAGACTCCCCCGACCGTTTGCGTAAGCTTTGGATCGTCCCCAATCTTGATCGTCTCCATGACCGCGGTCTCGGAGCGGTCATCCGAGGCCTCTTGGCGATCCCCATATACTTTGACCGTGTCGTCAGCGTAAGCGCTGGCGCACAAGCTCGCCGTGAACGCGAGGGCACCGCATATCGCAGCAATCCGCCTCATCTATGGTGCCTGAGCAGGAGCGGGTGTCTGGGGGACCTGTCCCGTTTGGCGTCGAGTTTGGTATAGAACCTCTTTACGGAGATAGACGCACACATCCCATCCTGGTCTGACGATAGGTTTTCGTTGAACCAATACGTCTTTACGGCCGGTCTCACCGAAGGGAATGTCCAGCCAACGTACGGGGGACGTTCCATCTGGCATGTCGACGATGAACCGCCCACGCTGGATGATCTTCTGGCCGTAAAGGCTCGTGTTCTTCGCAACGCAATACGGTGAGCCCACTGGGCGTTTATCCTCTGTGACGCAGAGGTCGTGATCGCCACTCATGTTTTTAGACAGGGTCAACCCGGGTACACAGGTTACATCTCTTCGCTCCAGCCGACAGCGCACGTCGTTCCCTAGGTTTCTCAGTAGTGCGGAAGAGAGGCCAGGGAGGCTACGGCAGTCCACGATCTCTTCTGGTACTGCAGGTTGGACAGGCTTGGGCGCCTGGGCGACCGCAGTCTGAGGTGAGAGCAGCAGCGCGAGTGAGAGAAGCCGAATCATGAATCGAGAGCCTAGCAGGGAAATCACTCTCCAGTGTCCTTTTTGCTTTTTGTCTCATGGTAGTGTCTCGAAAATCCTTATTCAGGGAGGAGCGAGCATGCGCTTGTTGACATATCAGGCTCGACATTTCGCATGGCAGCCTTTTCAGAAGACCATTGATTCGGCCGCTGAGGTGTCTCAAGGGGGTGCTGTTGACGACGCGGTTGTTGCTTGGATTCATGCTGAGGCTCGAGATGCTGAGACAGATAGTCGCGTCTTTCGCCATGCGCTCAAACACATCAAGTGGGTCGCCAATAAGCGAGGATTCAAATCGGTGGTGCTTCATTTCTTCGCCCATCTAGGTGGTGAGGGCGGAGATCCCGAGTATGCCCGAGACTTTATTGAGCGTCTCGAGGAGCGACTCGCAGCTACGGGATATACTGTGTACGTGACCCCGTTTGGGTACTTCTGCTCTTGGACCCTTGATGTCTATGGAGACAGCCTAGCGAAGATCTACAAGACGATCTGATCATGTGGTCACTGCCAGCGGAAGGACTCCATGGTCTGAGTGACGTCAAAGGTCGGCTCGAAGCCTGTGGCTTCGATGAACCGAGTTGAGTCGACGACCACCGGATACTTAATGTGACTGATGGAGGCCCGAGGCAGTCGCGGCAGTCCAAAGCGGCCAAGTGCTAGAGGATAGAGCGGCTCTGGAATCTCGATGGTCGAACGTCCCGTTGTCTCACAGAGGACTGACAATGGGACGGGAGATGGCCCCGCTACGTTAAATACACCCTTAATCTTAGACTTCAGCGCGAGGAGGATAGCGCGTGCTGCGTCCTCCTCATGAATGAACTGAAAGAGGGGGTCGAACCCCATCACCATTGGGACTCGTGGTCCTCGCAGGAAGTTGGCCAGCGTACCTCTCTGCGACGGGCCCAGGGTATAGACCAGCCTCAGCACAGCTGTCTTTATCTTGGGGAGCCGCCAGAGCGCGTTCGCCGCATACATATCTGCGCCGACAAGGTCGGCCAGATTGGGGAAGGTCGTTCCAGCGAGCAAAGGCTCATCTTCACATCGGTACAAGGGGGCGTCGGGGGCAGCCCCATACACCGTATGACGCCCAATGAAGATCGCTTGCTTGACCCCGTATGTGTTGCAGTGGTCCCAGACAGCTCGGGTACCGCCCAGATTAATTCGAGCGCGTTCCTCTCGACCTGCCGTCACATAGGTCACCGTCGCCATGTGAATCAGGGCGTCAGGCTTTTGAGTCCTAAAGACATCTTCCGCAGGCCTCTTGCGGATGTCGACTCGATAGAGGGTCACTCCTTTGGGAGCGTCTGGCCAGGGCCGTCGGTCGATCCCAAACACGGTGTGACCTGCGTTGACCAGATGAGTGACGACCCGCCGCGCTAACGCGCCGCTTGCTCCTGTCACGACGATCTTCATTCTTCGTCCTCCAGGGCTTTTCTGCCATCGGTGATGAGCTCTGCGATCTTCCCGCGGACGACCTGCACCCGCCGATCGATCTCTTGATCCGACTCTGTTCCATCACCTTCGAAGGTCAGTGGTTCTCCATAATGAACTCGGCTGGCCACAGGGAGCGGCATGGGGACGAGATATGGAGGGACAGGCCAGTATGGGATCCCGAGCAGTTTAGCCGGAGTCTTGGCGTGGTAGACCGCTGGGAGGGCCTCTTCGCCTCCGACATAAGCGAAGGGAATGATCGGCGTCTTCGTCTTTAGGGCGATGCGCATGAAGCCTGTCCCAAAGCGTACGAGCTTGTAGCGATCCTTATACAACTTACCGATGCCTCGCACTCCCTCGGGGAACGCTAAGAGTAAACGGTCAGAGTTGAGCATGCGCTCTGCGTGCTCCGGTAAGCCTGTCAACTGTCCGACGCGGGAGAACCATGATGAGAGAAAGGGAAGGTTCTGGGCGAACTTTTCAACCATCCCGTGCACATGTCTCGGAGGATCGAGGTCGAAGAAGAGTGACGCCATGACCATCCCAGCATCCACTGGAATGGAGCCGGAGTGATTACCAATAAGCATCGCTCGGCCTTCTGCAGGGATGTGCTCAGTGCCTACGGTAGTTACGCTGAAGTAGTTTCGATAAAACGGTTCGAGCAGCGTGTAGAAGAGAGCGACATGATCTCGCGATATGCCTAGGTCATCATAGCCATACTGATTGAATCGCAGATCGATCTCATCGAGACGATCACTCACCTCCCTGCTGACTAACTTACGCCACACGACTTGTTCACCGATCTCAATAAACCCAGGGTTGATACTGACCCGTACTCGAGTCAGCAGGCAACTCCATCGTTGACAAGAGATCTACCCTGAGTCACATCCGATACTCAATTTTATCGTTCTTAGGTGATTGTTTATGGGTCAGGTAGTCGTGGTCACGGGGGCTTCTTCGGGGATTGGCGCTGCACTCGCCGAGCGAATTGGTGAGAGAGGCGACACGGTCGTACTCATGGCTCGTCGCTTAGATGCGCTGGAGGCTGTCCAGGAAAAGATTCAAGCTGCGGGAGGCGATGCGCGCTGCGTACCCCTCGACGTCACCGATCCTGACCAGGTGAAGAGGGTGTTCGCACAGGTCATCCAAGATGTCGGGCCGATCGATTGCCTGGTCATTAACGCGGGCATTGGTGATCCAACTCCAGCCAAGGGCTTCGACTCCAGTCGTTTTGGCCGCATCATCGACGTGAACTTGATGGGACCAGCGTATTGTCTCGAGGCTGCGTTACCCGCCATGATTGAGCGTGGCGCTGGACACATCGTCGGGGTCGGGAGCTTAGCTGGCTATCGAGGGCTACCAGGTTCGGGCGCCTACTGCGCCTCCAAAGCGGGATTGGCTGCTTTGCTGGAGTCTCTTCGTCTTGAGCTGCGTCATTTGGGAGTCGATGTGACTCTTATCTGTCCCGGCTTCATAAAGACTCCGTTGACCGAGAGAAATAAGTTCCCGATGCCATTCTTGATGGAGCTTGATGCCGCCTCCCGAAAGATCGTTCGGGCTATTGCGCGGAGAGACACCGAATACAGCTTTCCGTGGCAGCTGGCATGGATGATCCGCTTAGCTCGGCTCTTTCCTAATTGGATCTATGACCGACTCGTCGGCAAGCGCGCAGCGAAAAAGACGCCGTCATCTTAACCAGTCTGGTGAGAGTTCCTCTGCTGCTTCGAAGCGACCGGGGCCGACTCGATTGACGACCTTGCGGCGCCTTAGCCAGGCTTTGAATGGACGCGGGGCGATCGGCTCTCCCCAGATCTGCGAATAGAGGTGGCGAGCCTGGGCTGTCCTGAAGGTCTTTGGCAAGAGCGCGAGAGGAGTCGCGTCGACCTGCGTACGTTGTTTCAGGAGCGTTAAGGCCTGAGCGAATACCTCGTGGTGATCGAAGGCGAGGTCAGGCAGCTCTTTGATACGGTGCCAGCCGATACGCGCTGCATCGTCCCCGGCGTGCGCCTCTGCTTCTGGATGGATCAGCGCGACGAATGCGACGCTCACAACCCACCCTCTGGGATCGCGGTCCTTCGCTCCGAAGACGCCGATCTCAAGCAGAGGTGCATCCCTAAGCCCCGTCTCTTCTAAGAGCTCTCTGCTCGCCGCGGCGAGCGGAGTCTCCTGATCATCAACGAAGCCACCGGACAGCGCCGTTTTACCTTCGAAAGGAGCCGAGCCTCGTTCGATCAGCAAGACCTCGAGATGTCCTCCCTTGAATCTAAGGGGGACGATGTCCGCGGTGAGGGCTGGGCGAGGGTATTCAGTCGACATGGTGGCCACACTACCCGTATCGAGCTGTACAGGGAAGCCCGGACTCCGACGTGGCGCTCAGGATAAACGCTCAGCTCAGGAAAAAAGATGCATCGATGCCAGATGATGAGCATGATCACCCTGATGTCGATGATTCAGATACTCTGCTCGATCCTCTGCGTGGCCTTCACTGGATGTGTCTCCGGTGAGACTCGGCCATGGCAGAAGATTACGGGCCCTAACCATGACGCGGGTCTCACCTTGGGTGACGGGGGACTCGAGGACTCCGGTCGAGCTGATGTAGCGCTCCACGATGACGGCGGTCGCGAGATCATGACCGACCGCCAGGTCTGGCTCATCGTAGATGACCAGACGTTCCTAGGGAGCCTCAGGTCGACTCTGGACCCTCCGCAGACGCCGGTGACCATGTCATCTCTGGACCACTTGGAGGCTGTTCGGGGCGTGAAACCATTCATCTTGTGGAGGGGGCCTGAGACCTCCAGCGATCGAGCGATTCAGATGGCCCTTGGGGCAGGTCATGAATCCGCGCCGATCTATGTCCCACAGGAGGAGCAGGGAGGGCGGCTGAATGGTGACCAGCTCGCTCTCGAGCTGAGATATGTGGAGAGCCAGATCCTCCAAGATGACGACGCACTCAGAATCGATGACCGGCCCGTTTTAGGACTGTTCTTCGACCCCGACCGTTCCCAAGAGCTTCAGTTGATCTTGGACGAGCTTAATACGCTCGAAGCGCGTCCGCTCGTAGCGTTGTTTGACGTATCGCCGGAGGCGTTCGAGCAGTTTGATGGGATCAAGGTGTCTATGTGTAGAGGGGACAGGGCCGCCGACGCCCAACCCCGGCTTGACGTCCGTTGCGTTTCGCCAGGTCTCCTACCGCCCGTGTCAGGAGGCTTCCAGAGAGCGCTCATCGAGGCCCGACGACAATCCGATGTGTCTCAGAGACCGCTCGTGATCGATGGTCTTGGCCGCTGGGATGGTGACCGTCAGATCGACCCGCTGCTCGCCGGAGATTCCGTTCGCATGACCGACGCCGGAATCACCGAGCCGGTTCCATCCTACGGCACAGAACGCCTAGAGGCAGTTCAACGCCTTATTCAGTCTGCGAATCTTGGATTTGGTCTTCAGCAGCTTGGCGATGGACCTTATCTCGTTCAGCCAGGACTACATCTCCAGCTTCGGAGAGATGCCGACGGGCAGGTGGTCTTTCAGGGTCAGATTGATCAACCGGCGTCATATGTGGCGATCTTAAACAAATCACCTTGGCGCGTAGAGCCCGAGACCTATGTCCGTTATGAGCGATCGGATCCGGGGGTGTATCTGAGAGCGTTTTACTCAGATGGCCACGTGAGTGGACCTCCATCGCACGGAGAGAGCGCCGTCTGCCTGAGGGTTGGTTTACCCAATAATCGGAGAATCGAAGATCTAGAGTTAGTTGTCTCTGAAACCGTAGAGCAGACGCGATTTGAGGTGAGTCTAATGGAGGTCGTTTCAGGCAGACCCCGTCATTGTCTTGATTGAACGGTTGGAGATGATCTGCCCGGACAAAAGAGGTAGGCTCCCAGTGCGAAGCTAGTGTGCGTTCGGGGTTAATTTGAGCGATAATGACTATAGTGGGCGCCATGCTCGCATGAACAAGCTTATCGGTCGGTTGAAGACGGATCCGAACTCCTCTGACTATCTCGAACTCGCTCAGCTCCAAGCCGAAGACGGACAGGACCATGACGCTGAAGCGACGCTTCGGGCTGGGATCCGACGTGGTGTTGAGGTTTTAGAAGGCCGACGTCAGCTCAGCGGGCTTTTACTGAGCTCCGGGCGGGCCGACGCTGCTCGAAGACTCTTGAAGCAAGTCCTAGATGATGAACCCGATGACGAGCAGACGGCGATAACGATCGCGGATACACTGCACACGGAAGGCAGAACCGCTGAGGCCATAACAGTCTTGCGCCGAGCGTCGCGCAGAACAGAGACGGACGCGCTCACTGAACGTCTCGAGCAGCTCACCGCGGTCACCTCGTCTCAACATGAACGCGGCGGAGATGGGGGGAATACCCAAACCTCGACGTCGAGTTACAGCGCCGTTGGGCCGGTGACTGTCGTCGAGAAGATCGCGAGGGTGACGGAGCCGACCATCGTGATTGATCCCGACGCGTCTAAGAGCCTGAAGAAGCCAAGGGAGTCGAGCCCTATAGATGACGAAGACGGGGAGACGCGGGAAGGGCCGATGCCCCTGACGCTCATCAATAGGCTCCGTCATTCAGAGCCGCGAACGCCGGTTGGAAAGAAAACGCAGAGCGTCACAGAGATTCAAGTCAAAGACGTGGATGGCCTAACTCCGAGCCCGACAGCGACCCGCGATGGCGCCACAATTCCGACACAATTAACTGGGTCAGAGAGGACAGGAGTCTCGGCTTTACGAGACTCTGATGAAGACGAGCAGACTGGATCTGGTCGCGCAGTGAGGCGGGACGCTAAGGGGACAGAAGATCCCGAGCGGAACATCAGCGTTGGCCCACCCACGCAGCCGAATCCTGTCTTTCGGGCTCAGGGGAATGACATCGGTTCCAAGCGCGAACCAGGCATCGAAGAGAGTGGACCAGCGACTCAGAGGATGCCGCGAGTTCAACTGGGAGCCGAGATAGACCTGGCCTATGATTCATCGGGGCTGGCCGACCTCGAAGAAGACAGTCAGGCTGTGGTGTCAAAGGAAGCGGGTGAGGTCGACATTCCCCCGTCGACACCGGCGGAGTTGACCGGGCCGTTTCGAGACGAAAGCGGCAATCTGAGTAATCGAACTGTCCGGCGCCAGAGAGAGTTGGAGCGTCCTCAGCGGATTCCATACGGCGGCGCGGACTTGGTGATGGGAGCTCCGCCGTCGGTGGACGAACAATTCGATCTCAGTGAGAACGAGACCAGCGAGTTCTCTAAGCCTCCAGAGCCGTTGGAGCGTGAGCCTTCCAATCCGACGAACGTCTTCAATGAGCCTGGCGACGGGCGACGAGGTTCAAGTCGTCGCGCGAGCCCGCCACCACTTGTGAAGCCTCCCGCTAAACGTCGAAATAACGAGCGAGAAGAACGGCGTGAAGCCGACACGCCGCGGCCGCCCAAGCCACCGCTCCGCAGGCGTCAGTCTAGCGGGGATCAGGACGACCGATCACTCCTGCGTCCACCGGGAGGCTCGCGTGAGACAGCCCGACCTCAGTCAACGGAGCCGGACGGTCATCAATCTAAGGCTCGCTTAAATACGCGACCCACGGCAGCGAGCTCGCCCGAGAGCGTGGACCCTGATTCGAGTGGTATTCCCAAGTGGGTTTTACTCCTGGGCCTCGTTTTGGCGGCGCTCTTCTGTATCTTGTCCATCGTCTCCGTTTTTGCGTATCGAAAGGCTGTGAACAGCAGGATTGTTGAACTCAATCAGCAGCGCTCCGTCGTTCAGGATGGTAATTACGCAAGCCGAACATCCCTAGTGGGCGCGCTTCAGACGCCTGGGACGGCGCCCGGTATTTTGGAAGGTTCGGCGAGCAAAATGATCGGGCTCTTCACGCGGCCGCGACTCGTCCAGCTTGAGGATGCGCGGGAAGCCCTGCTTGCTCGGCAGCTCTCAGAGTTGGTCGTTCTGTACGGTGACGTGACTCGGTTTGAGGAAGCGAGGGCCGCTACCGAATCGCTCTCTCAGCACCGCGCCAACATGGATGACGCTATCATCGCGGTCAGTCTACTTAGATTGTACACAGGCGAAGCCGACGCGGCGCTCATGGCGATCGATAAACTCAGCTCTCTAGGACAGGCGGAGGCGAATTGGTTGCGGGCGCTCGTCGCTGAGGCAAGCGAGGACTACGCGGTCGCGCTACGATATGCGAATTTGAGTGTGCAGACGGACGCAACGCATCCCCACGCCTATCCGCTCTATGTATCTTTAAAGACCTACCTGGAGGCGCCTGTCGACGCCCTCGACGCGTACCGCCGTTTGGTCGAGAAAGTTAAGCCGGAGCACATCTCATCCCAAATAGACTTTGAGAGGCTTAGGATATCCACCCGCAAGCGGGCGGGTGAGGCTTCGGACAATCTACGGAAGCTCCTCACGGGAAGTCGGCAGGAGCTGTCTCCTCGTCAACGAGCGCTCATCTATGATGGCCTGGGTCGTCACTATCTTTACGAAGAGCAGGGAGAGGCTGCGAGAAACGCCTTTGTTGCCGCGACGGACGCATCGCCTGGTGATGCGCGATTTGTCGAGCCTCTGATGCTGCTGCACATGCGCCAGTTTCGTTTAGGGGCTGCCGAGTCCCTCTTGGTGAGGTTGTCTACTCGGGCGCGTAATGAGCTGTTGCCCTTACGCGCTCGGATCGCGCTCATGCGGGGCAAGCCTATGGTCGCAATAGACCTCCTCGAAAAAGCGAAGAAACCCTCACCGGAGATCTTGTTTCTCCAGGGCATGGCTCGACTACAGAAGAGTGACCAAGACAAAATCGGCCCCAAGGAACAGAGGCGGGTTTTACGGGAGGCCGAGGCGTATCTTGGGCGCTCCATCGCGGCCGATGAAAACAGCGCAGAGGCCAAGGCGCTCTTTCATCTCAGCCAAGTGCTCTTGGGTCGTAAGGTGTCGAGCTCCTTGAAGGCGCTAAAGTCCTTGAGACAAGAGGGAGGGGGGGATGGCTCCCCGCTCGCTGACCACAGCCTCGTATTTAGGGCGCACGCCCGCGCTCTATTAGCGCGAAAGAAATATAGGGCGGCGACCAATGAATACGAGGTCGCGCTCCGTGTTGACCCAAGCGATTATCTCGCTCACTGGGGCCTGTGTCGCACGTACAGTCTCAGACTTAAGACTCGAGACGCGATCAAGTCATGTCGCGCATCAATACGGAATAAGGCCTTCAAGCCGGCCCGAGACTATCTCGCTGATTTGGCAGAGTCTTATGGTGATCACGGCGCCGTGATCGCCGCGCTCGAGGCCCCTTTCAGCCGCAACGAGTTGGACAAGCGCGGGTTGCGGCAACTGATCCGAGCCCGCCTATCTATGGGTCAACTTGAGGCCGTTAAGCTGGTCTTGAAGAAAGAAGAGGCGCTCAAAGGGGATGCGAACCTGAGCTATAGCCAGGGACTATACGCCTTGAAAGAAGAGCGCTTAGTTGATGCGCAGCGAGCCCTCGCTCGAGCCGCCAAGTCATTGCCCGGAGACGCTGCCGTGCAAAGGGATTACGGAGCCAGCTTGGTTAGGGGAGACCGCAGTGCCGAGGCCGTGTCTGTTCTCCGAAAGACGATGCAGCTTGATCAGTCAGCCTTGACGGCGCTCGCTTTGTCCGAGGCATATCTGAATATCGGAGAGTGGAGTAAGGCTAAGACCGCGGCGCAGGAGGCGCGGAATCGAGCAGCTAAGACCCACGCACATCCGCGGGTCCGGGCCAACGCGTTAGCCATCGCCGCGCAGGCGAGGATCCTCGAAGGCAAACGCTCGAGTCGTCGCGCGGCCGAACGTTCAATTCGTCAAGCGCTCGCCATTGAACCAGGGTTGCCCGCCGGGCTTCTAGCTCGGGGGCTCCTACTGGAGACCGGACGAAGACCGCTGAAAGCGCTCCCGGTCTATGAGCGGCTCACGCAAGTGGCACCGGCAAGCGCCCAAGGATACTTTCGACTTGGGCGGCTCTTACTCCGTTCAAGGGGATCCAGGAGCAAGGGTCGAACGGCTCTAAAAAAAGCAAGCTCATTGGACCCAGAAGGCATCTGGGGAACGCGCGCTCTGCGGCTGTTGAGTAAGTAGAACGGTCAATTGATCTAGTTGATCCGTTGCGTCCGGCCTACGTGGACGGGTATATACCCTTCGTTTGTGGCTTTCGGAGTGATGAGATGCCTTTGCTTAACTCGGATGAATCTGGGTTACGGGATGACGACTTTGACGTTTATCTCCCAGAGTGTTGGTCCAGTAATCTGCACAACTTGACCCGCATGAAGGTTAAGGATCGAGTCATCCGCTTGGCCAAGCAGGCTGGGGGATCACTGGTCGACGGTGGCCTACATCTTGAGGCCTCTAGTGAGATTCCAAGTGTTTGGAACGGTCGCGAAGTACGTGACCAGTGGGCGTTTTGGGTGAGAGACAAGGACGCGTGTAAGCGTCTTCAGCCGATCCTGGCGAGTCGCTTAGATCTGGCGACGCGGGTCAAGGCTCCAGCCGATCACTTTAAGCACGCTCTCTTGTGCTTGCGTATTGATCATGAAGGGGTCGAGGTCGCCCTCAGAATCAGTCAGTACGCGACGATTGATATTACGAACCTCCTTGGGCGTGCAGAGGCTGACTCTGACGCCCTTGAAGCTGCTCTCCAGCATCTCGGGGATGACGTCCTTCTCGACGGTGAGGCTGTGAACCGGACCAGCGCATTGGCGGCGGCCCGAGAGCTTCTCTCCGGTGAGCGAGAGTGGTTGGTGATCGGTGCTCAGATCGCCCGTGACGCATGCGTCCAATTAGGGGCTGATTTGAGCGAGGATGTATCGAAGCTCATCGACGCCATACGCCCTCTCTTCGGCTTCTGCCTTTGGAGCGAAGAGAACGATCACATCGATGTCAACAGTGAGTTGACGGCCTTCGCGGAGCAAGCACGTGCTCGAGTTGAGTCTGCAGAGGCTCAGAGGAGCACGCGGGCTCAAGCGCACGCCGAGCGAGCGGAGCAGGCCAGAGCTCGCACGTCGGCGAAGGTGGACGCAGAGGCGGCTTGGCGGCGCATGCAGGCCGAGCGTCGCTCGTCGGTACCGCCCGCGCCAAGACCGTCCGAGGCAAAGCCTGCTGAGCGGGTCGGTGGCGGGCGCCGGCCTCAGCGTGACGCTGGTCAGAGTCAGGACCGACCTCGGCGACCGCGGGGACCCGCAGCGTCGTCCACTGCCCGGCCCACTCAAGACAAGCGCAAGAGTACGGCTAAACGCACCCCCAAGGCGAAGCCGAAGCGGGGCCCAGCTCCGGTGTTTGAGGTCGGGGACATGTGTCGCCTAACCCGTGGACTCTTCGCAGGAAAAGAAGGCGAGGTTCGGGGTGAGGACAAGCCTGGCTATTACTCGGTGAACGTCGGTGTACTCGAAGTGAAGGTCAGCGCATACGAATTAGAGAAGCTCTCTTAGGCGTCTCTTATTTCCTTCGGTTGTGCTTTTGGATCTCTCTCTTCAGCTCCGTCGCGACCTGGACGCCGATGGTACCGACGAACTCGATGCCAGACCTCAGCGCCGTTCCAATCGCTGGCATTGACTCTTGCTTGATCACCTCCGCAAGGAGAGGGTTTTCCTGACCAAGTAGACGCTGCTTCTCACGCTCAAACTCTTCCGGGCTCAAGGCGCCTTTTTCCGTTAATTCGTGTAGCTCTGTGAGCTGCTGAGCCACGGTCTGCGCGCTTGTCTGCTGGAGCTCGACGAGGACGGAGTTGTATCGGTGATCAAACTCCTCGTCGCTCATGAACAGGTGCTTAAAGGCCCACACAGAGGACCAAAGGAACGGAATTGCTGTCCCGGCAAAGATTAGGCACATGAACCCTTTGAGGTACTTACCAAGATACCAATACTGGCCACCGACGCTCCCACCAAGAATCGCGGCTAATACGGCGAGCAGTCTCGAGCGCGCGCCCAATCGCTTCCTCAGTGAGCGGTCCATGGTGAGCGGGAGCGCCAGCCCTCGCTCTTCGCTTTGAAGAGCCGGCTCTTCGTTATAGAGCCCCGGCTCTTCACCGCGGCGAACTGCGCGCACGGCAGAGAGTGCGTCTTCAGCAGAGTCCACGCGTTCTTCGTAAGATTCGTGCAGTAGCCCATCGATCAAGTCGCACAGGTTTGAGCTTGCTGAGACGGCGGTGCGCCAAACCAACCCGTGCTTTGGCCCAGTGAGTTCAATCGGATCCCGCCGGGAAAGAAGGACAACCATGAGGACGCCGACGCTGTAGAGATCGCTCTGTGGCAAAGCGACCCCTCGATACTGTTCCGGTGCCATATATCCGTAGGTGCCAGCGATGGTGCTCCCGCCGACCTTCGGATCAATGACAATATCTCGGACAGACCCAAAGTCGATGAGGACAAGTTTGCCGGTGTCTCTTCGCCGAATGAGGTTCTTCGGCTTGATGTCTCGGTGGATTACGGGCGGCGCAAGTTGGTGCAGATAGCTCAGGATGGTGAGCAGCTCGTCGAGGATGTCGAGTACATCGCTCTCCGTGTAACGTCGGTCTTCCATCTCTTGGGCGATGGTCTTGCCGTCGATAAACTCTTGGGCGATGTAGAACGCGGTCTGCTTGCCCACCCCGGCGGTAAAGTGTGCGATGTAGCTCGGGATCTGTGGATGATTAAGCTGCTTGAGTACCCGTGCTTCGCGGTTGAGTTGCTCTAAGTGTTTTGGATCTGGATGCCCTAGGGGCATCTCTTTCAGAGCGACGACCTCGCCGGTCTCCAGCTCATCCGCTCGATATGTTGTACCAGCGGCTCCACGGCCGATGATGCTGCGCAGGATGAAGCGGTCTTGGAGCACCGGCGGGTTTTGACAGGCTGCGCATAGGTTGTAGTCACTCCCCTCAGTTCCACAGACTGCACAGAGGAGGGGAGTGTTCATGGAGAGTGCACCATACGCTTACATGCAAGAGTCTAGAATCTTACCCGTTGGACTCGATAAATGACCAGAGAGTCATGACCGCATAGCCTGTGCCACCGGCGCGAATATAGCCGTCGTCCTTGGCCGCGAGTACAGGCCCCGCGATGTCCATGTGCGCCCAGGGGCCCTCTCCCTTGAAGTGATGTAGGAAGTGAGCAGCGGTGATAGCGCCCCCGTAGCGACCACCCAAGTTCGTGATGTCGGCGCGCTTACTGTTAAGCGCCTCACACAGCTTGGGATCCAAAGGCATTCTCCAAAGAGACTCCCCTGCACCCTCTGCGGCCGTCAAGAGACGCTCAGCGAGCTCGTCGTTGTCACTGAAGAGGCCCGCATAGTTGGGACCGAGTGCTACGACGCAAGCGCCCGTGAGGGTCGCTAGGTCGATGATGCAGTCAGGCTTGAGTGACGCGGCGTGGTGCAGACAGTCTGCGAGGACCAATCTTCCTTCAGCGTCTGTGTTCAAGACCTCGACGGTCTTGCCGCTGTACATCGTCAAGACATCACTCGGCCGATAGGCGTCGGGACCGGTCATGTTCTCGCACGCGCCGACGATACCGTGGACCGCGACGTTGGGCTGTAGTCGAGCGACGATTGACATGGCTCCGAAGACCGCGGCGGCCCCGGCCATGTCAATGTACATGTCCTCCATCCCTTTGGCTGGCTTGATGGACAAGCCGCCGCTGTCGAAGGTCAGCCCCTTGCCCACGAGGGCGATCTCGGCGGCCGGCTCACCTGAGGTGGGCGTGTATGACATATGAATGAAGCGGGGCTCGCGAGTCGCTCCCCGACTTACGCCCTGAATACCGCCCATACCTCGAGCGATGATCTCTGCCCGATCGAGCACAGTCAGCTCGAAACCTGGTGCGCTCGAGATCTCTCGGGCGAGGGCTTCAAAGCGTTCTGGGGTGCAGACATTGGCCGGCTCGTTCGTGAGGGTTCGCGCCAGATTCACAGAAGAGGCGATGGCGTTGGCTGCCTCTAGCACGCTCTCACCCACGTCGGTGCCGATCAGAGTGAGCGCATCAATGGATGCGTACGGTGCGTCCTCGGGCTCATTCTGAAGGTCATTGAAACGATATGTGCCGAGCTCGGCACCAAGGGCCAACTGCATCGCATCGTTGGGGTTCGACGTTGGCGCGATGACGCCGAGGCTTTTGTAGCGACCGCTGAGAGCGGCGTTGACAGCCAGGGCGGCGAAGTCACGTAGACCCGACACGCCGAGCTGCTCTTCCTTACCTAAGCCGAGCAACACAATTCGGCCAGCGCCGAGGCGGCCGAGGGTATCTACAGCGACGGTCTGGCGTGGCTTGCCTTTGAATAATAGTCGTTGAGTGGCGGCGGTTAACGCGCCCCCCAGCGCCTCGTCTACGCTTGTCTCAGCTGATGACGCTTGGCTGTCTTCGAATCGGCCAAGCACGAGGACGTCGCCCTCGAATGTCGTTATGTCTCCGGTCCATTGTGATAGCTGCATGGTATCTCCATTTGCTTCAGAATCGATGGGGTTGTATCACCGCGAGAACGTCGCTGCAATTTGCAGTTTTAATCAGGAGTTCTCGCACGATGCGTTCTTCGAACGTTCAGGTCGTTATGGAGATGTCTTTATGTTGACCTGGCCGGAGCTGGCCAAGGTTGTCGCTGAGCTGAAACCGAGGGTTCAAGACGGGCAACTTCAGAAGGTTCGACAGCCTGACGGTGAGACGCTGTGTCTCACGATTCGAACACCCGGTCGGACGAGTCACCTGATCCTCTCCGTCCGTCCTCAGGCAGAGAGACTCGCGGAAGCGGAAACGCAAACTAAGACGCTGGATGCTCCGACAGCGCTCGGGGCCTGGGTTCGCAGACACGCTCGTGGGCGACGGGTCACCGTTTTTTCGATCCAGCCCAACGACCGCATCGTAGACCTGGTGGTGGGTGAAGGGCGCTTAACGCTCGAGTTGTTTAACAAGACAGCCAATCTCTACGCCATCGATGCTCAAGGTCGAGTTGTCGCGAGCGCTCGCCCACCCCGGGCAGGCCTATCTCTAGGGGCTGAATATGTGCCCGCTGACCCCCTCGGGCAGGACCTTACTACAGCGCAGGTGCGGTTCGAGACGGCCCTCGCAGTGGAAGCCCACTATAGAGCCCTTCTCTCTCAAGCCGTGGAGCTCGGAGAGCGTCGCGAACGCGCCCGGTTGATCACTCGTTCGCGAAAACGCTTAGGCCGTCTAGAAGCGCGCGTAGGTCAAGACATCGCTCGGTGCGTGGGCGCTGACTCACTCAGAAAGATGGGAGATCTTCTCAAGGGGCAGCTACATCTCGTGCGCCCTAAGGCCGATCACGTCATCGTGGATGATTGGTTTGATGAGTCCATGCCCAAGGTGACGATTGAGCTCGATCCAAGCCTGGATGGTCCCGGGAACGTAGAGCGGCTGTTTCATCGCTATCGCAGGGCCAGGGATGGCGCTGTAAGGGCGCGCGCTCGCCAGGCTGAGGTGAGCGCTCTGCGAGACCGTTTGGAGGCGCTTATAGAGCGCCAACCTCCGATGGATGAGCTGCAGGCAGGCTTGATAAGCTTAGGTCTATTGAAGACGCAATCCCTGGGTGGGAAGCGGAAGGTGGAACCCCGTAAGCCCTACTTTGAATTCACCAGCGTCAAAGGGGAGCGCATCTGGGTTGGTCGAGGTGGACGAGACAATCATGAGACCACCTTCCGGCACGCTCGTGGTAATGATCATTGGCTCCATGCCCGTGATTGTCCTGGTGCGCACGTGATCGTCCCACGTCCTCGACGGGACCAGGAACCACACCCAGAGACCCTCATGGACGCAGCAGCCCTGGCTGTGCACAACAGCAAGATGAGGGGTGAGTCGGCGGTGCCCGTGAGTCACACGCTGCGCAAGCACTTGAGACCAATAAAAGGCGGAGCACCGGGCCAAGTGACCATCGCTGGCGCCAAGACGATCACCCCCACGAAGGTCGATGTTCGGATCACTCGGCTATATACCCGTTAGCCCTTCACGCTGCATCTCTCGCATTGTGGTTTTTTTGCAGGGGAACAACTCTCTAATCTACTGAAATACTTGGAGAATATAGGCGTCCCAAAAAGATGAAGGATAATGTAAGTTTATGTAGTATATTATCTTCCTATGTATACGAACATCCGACCAAAAGCTACGTCTGCGCCCATCGCAGGTGTACCTGAAGTTGCGGCGCCGCTCTCAGCGGTGCCCACAAGTCAGGTGCTTATTGTCGATGGTGAAGGTGCGACCAGGGACCTCGTGGTCGACTTTCTGACGATGTCGGGTCAATCCGTGAGTGGGGCGTCGTCCGTCACTGATGCGCTGGCACGGATTGAGACGGAGCCTGTTAAGTTAATCGTCGTCGACATCGATCTCGAGGGGGGCAAAGCCCTCATGGAGACTTTGAGAAACGAACATCCTGGGATTTTGTCCATCGCTCTCACTTCCTCATCGGATGTCGACCTCGCCGTAGAGACCATGCGACGCGGTGCATTTGACTATATCCGCAAACCTTTCAAGGTGGGACAGGTCGTCAAGCTGATCGAGAGGGGTCTGGCCCAGCAAGCCGTCAGAACCGAGAACTTTGAACTCAAATCAGCCTTGGCGCTCTATGGGCTCGCCGATCGACTACCGGAGTTTGACGAAGTAGGGGCCGCGCTCCAATTGCTCGCGACGACGGCGCTTGATCAGATCGGTGCGGACGGGATCAGCATCCTGATGGCTGACGCCGATGTCCAGTTACCCAACACATACGCCGGCAACTGTTCACAGCTCACGGTGAGAGACTTGACTGAGCTCGCTCGGAGTTCGTCGGGTGGCGCGCTGGCCGATGGATCTGCGGTCTTTCGCTACCTTCACGGATCGGACAAGACCGAGCTGATCTCCTCGGTCCTGCTTACACCGTTGGTGTCACGACAGAAGAGCATTGGCTGGCTCGTGGGTACGAGAACGCAGGGGCACGGCTTCAGTGAGGGAGACAGGAAGCTCCTGACCATTCTCGCGGACCGCGCGGCGACGGCAGTTCATAACGGCCAACTTTTTGAGACGATCGAGCGAGCCTTTAGGAGCACTATCGAGACGCTGATAGTCGCTCTTGAAGAGAAGGACGAATATACCGCTGGCCACAGCGAGCGCGTCGCTGAGTTTTCGGGCATGATCGCCCGTGGAATGGGCATGACTGAGGTTCAGATCGAACTCGTCACGCAGGCAGGCCGCCTTCATGACATCGGCAAATTGGCCATCCGGACAGAGGATCTAAATAAGCCTGGCCCACTGACGGACGAAGAGTACGAGCGGATGAAACTCCACACGGTCACTGGACGAGAACTGTTAGAGCCCATCCCGTTTTTTCAGGAGATCATCCCGGCGGTGTCTGGGCATCATGAACGGATGAATGGCTCCGGTTATCCCAACGGCCTGGCCGGTGACGAGATCCCTATGATCGCACGGATCGTCGCCGTAGCTGATGCCTTCGACGCGATGACGAGCGACCGTGCCTATCGACCTGCGATGAGCGAAGATGAGGCCTTCTGTGAGCTTTGGCGCTGCGCTGGGCCTCAGTTTGATCAGGAAGTCGTCGAGGCGTTCTCAAGAGCATCAGGACGCCTCCGGCCTGCAGCCGCCCAATAAGGGGACTCCCTACAGATAGGTTGTTTGTCCCTCGCGCGCGTTACGCGCGCATTATACGCGCGCGTAACGCGCGCGTTGCAATCTCCTCTCATTCAGAGTAAAAGGCTTCATTCGATCCGGCGAAAGTCCGGAGATCCAGAGCAATTCGTGTAAAGGGGCACCCTCCGCATGTCTGAGACGACTCAGCTACCTGTTCCCGTAAATATTGAAGATGAGATGCGCGTATCCTACCTGGACTACGCCATGTCGGTCATCATTGGCCGTGCGCTGCCAGATGTGCGCGATGGGCTTAAGCCTGTCCACCGTCGAGTGTTGTACGCGATGCATGACCTCAAGAATAATTGGAACAGCTCGTACAAGAAGTCGGCGCGTATCGTCGGTGACTGTATCGGTAAGTATCACCCTCATGGTGACCAGGCCGCTTACGACACCCTCGTTCGTATGGCCCAAGACTTCTCCATGCGTTACCCCCTCGTCGATGGCCAGGGCAACTTCGGGAGCGTCGACGGCGACCCGGCCGCTGCGATGCGGTACACCGAGGTGCGGATGCAGCGCATCGCCCACGAGCTGCTGGCCGACCTCGAGAAGGACACCGTCGCCTTCGGGCCCAACTATGATGAGACGACCTCAGAGCCGCTCGTCATGCCTACGCGGATCCCTAACCTCCTCGTTAACGGGAGCGCCGGTATCGCGGTGGGGATGGCAACCAATATTCCACCTCACAACCTACGTGAGGTCGTCAACGGCGCCATCGCGGTCATGCGAAACCGCGCCATCGGCTTCTCCGAGCTGCTCGAGATTATCCCGGCGCCTGACTTCCCTACTGGGGCGACGATTTATGGAACCGCCGGCATCCTAGACGCATATGCGACGGGACGCGGTGTGATCCGTATCAGAGCCGTGTGCGACATCGAAGAGATGACCGTTGATCGTGAGCGGATCGTCGTCAACGAGCTGCCATACCAAGTCAATAAGGCGAAGCTTCTGGAGAAGATCGCCGAGCTCGTTCGAGACAAGCGTCTAGAAGGCATCAGTGACCTTCGAGATGAGAGCGACCGCCAGGGTATGCGAATCGCTATCGAGTTGAAGCGCGATGCGCAAGCGCAGATCGTGCTTAATCAGCTCTATAAACTGACAAACCTTCAGACGAGCTTCGGGATCAACATGCTCGCCATCGTTCATGGTGAGCCCCGTCTACTCTCCCTGAAAGAGATCCTGGTTCACTTTGTCGACCACCGACGTGATGTGACCCTTCGAAGATGTCGTTTCGAGCTGAAGAAGGCTGAGGCTCGAGCGCATATCCTCGAAGGCTTTAAGATCGCCTTGGACAATATCGACGAGGTCATCAAGATCATCCGCGGAAGCTCCACCGCTGAGGAGGCCCGAAGCGGCCTCATAACGCGCTTCTCTCTGAGTGAGCGGCAAGCGTCGGCCATCTTGGAGATGCGCCTGCGCCGTCTCACGGGCATGGAGCGCGATGAGATCATCGCGGAGCTTGAGACCATTCGGGCAGAGATCGCGCGGCTTCGCGCCATCTTGAACGATGAGGAGCTCCTCTTAAATGTCATCGAAGAAGAGCTGATCGCCGTTCGTGATCAGTATGGCGACGAGCGTAGAACCGGCATCGTTCAATCGAGAGGCGACTTCGATCTTGAGGATCTCATCCCTGTTGAGGATATGGTCGTCACCGTGTCGAATGAGGGATACGTCAAGCGCGTGTTGCTCACAGAGTATCGCACTCAACGGAGAGGTGGGCGTGGTAAGAGCGGTATGTCGACGAAGGATACGGACTTCGTCGAGCATCTGTTTGTGGCCTCTACCCACAGCACGATGCTCTTCTTTACGAATATGGGGCGCGTGTTCAGCCGCAAAGTTTTCCATCTTCCGCAGGGTAGTCGCATCGCCCGAGGTAAGCCGATTATTAATGTCTTGCCCTTCGCCGAGGATGAGCGCCTCGCGATGGTGCTCGCGGTCGATGAGTTCACCGAGGGTCATTACCTCTTCTTCGCCACGGCGAATGGTCGGGTAAAGAAGACCAACCTGATGGCTTACTCGAACATCCGTTCAACGGGGATCATCGCGATCAACCTCAATGACGACGATCGGCTCATCGCTGTGCGGTCGACGACGGGTGAGAGCGACATCATCATGTCGACTCGAAATGGTATGGCGATTCGCTTCCAAGAGAGCGACGTCCGGTCCATGGGTCGTGACACCGCAGGTGTCAGAGGAATCAACTTACAAGGTGAAGATGCGGTCGTTGGCTGCATCACCTTCGATCGTGACGAGACCGATGGTGACGCGGTTACCTTACTGACGGTCACCGAGAATGGATATGGCAAGCGGACCGTACTGAACGGCTATCTTCGCGGGCGAACAGACGAGAACCCAGGGTCTGCCCAGAGTCGTGGTGGTAAGGGTCTCATGGATATCCACACTCACGAGAGAAATGGACCTGTTATCGGAGTGATCAAGGTTGAGGAAGAGACCGACCAATATCTCCTCGTCACCAACGGGGGTGTGATTATACGTGCCCTCGCCGACACGATTCGACTGACGAACCGCAATACCAAGGGTGTCCGAGTGATCAACTTGGATAAGGGCGACCAAGTCGTTGGTTTGGCGCGGTATGCGGCCGGCGAAGAGGAAGAGTTTGAAGAGGGTGAAGAGGGTGAGGGTGAGGGCCAAGAGGGCGCCAGCGTCGACGCCGCACCCGCTGAAGAGACCGCTGGCTCTGATGACGCCGGGGAGCCACAGGATGGTGGAGAGGAGTAAGAACCTCCCACCCAACCGACTCGATTTGGAGCAAGACGCATGACCCGTAACACCGAGCGAAGTGACGCGCTTCTCATCGACGCAGAGAGGCTGATGCCCGGGGGCGTGAACAGCCCCGTCAGGGCGTTTCGCTCTGTCGGAGGAAATCCGCCCTTCATCGCGAGCGCGAGCGGCGCTCACATCACCGACGAAGATGGAACCACGTACATCGATTACGTAGGTACTTGGGGGCCGGCCATCTTGGGCCACGCTCATCCTGAGGTCGTCGCCGCGGTCTGTGAGTCTGCGGCGAAGGGGATGAGCTTCGGCGCCCCATCAGCCGCGGAGGTTGATATGGCTCGAGCCGTACGTGACTTCTATCCGAGCGTCGAGATGATGCGGATGGTGTCCAGCGGGACGGAGGCCTGCATGTCCGCGATTCGTCTAGCGCGCGGCGCGACAGGCCGTGACGGGATCGTGAAATTTGAAGGCTGTTACCACGGTCACGCAGACAGCCTCTTGGTGAAGGCTGGCAGCGGCGGCGCGACCTTCGGTGTACCGGACAGCGCAGGCGTTCCCGCGTCTCTGGCGCAGCACACCTGGACGCTCCCGTTCAACGATGCCGCAGCTCTTGAGCGTCTCTTCGAGGAGCATGGTGACAAGCTCTCATGCGTAATCGTCGAGCCTGTGAGCGGAAACATGGGGGTCATTCCCCCGTCGGATGACTTCTTGAAGGCGCTGGTTGAGATACCTCGCCGTCATGGCGCGCTTCTCATCTTTGATGAGGTGATGACTGGCTTTCGGGTCGCTCAAGGCGGCGCTCAGGCGCTCTATGATGTAGATCCTGACCTGACATGTCTGGGCAAGGTCGTCGGCGGTGGTTTGCCCG
>CALELH010000613.1 GCA_937902595.1 uncultured Myxococcales bacterium | reverse complement strand
GAGCCCGTACCGTGCGTTGATCGTAGAGTGTGACCTGGATCGCGTCTGCTTGAGACAGCACGTGAAAGTTGGTGACGATATGTCCGGCGGTGTCCCAAACGAAACCGCTCCCTGACCCTTGCGGCATCGCATCGGCGCGCATGGACCAATAGTCGCGTACAACGGCTAAGGTCGTGATGGAGACCACGGTTGGCGCTGTAAGGGCGAACTGCTCGATCGTTGATTTCTCTAGATCAGCCAAGGGGACCCGAGGGGTCGCGACCCTTGGGTTTCCGGTCTCCGCTCGTACCTGCCACAGAGCGCTCGCTCCGAATCCGATGCCGGCGCCCAAGGCGAGAACAAGGAAGAGCTGTGTATACCGTGTCATCGCTATCCCTTCATAAGGGTCGCGACGGGCTCCATGGCGGGAATACGCGCACAGATAACTTTGACCGACACCATGATTGGCACCGACAGGATCATCCCGATCGGCCCCCACAAAATGCCCCAAGCCAACATGGAGACGAAGACGACCAAGGGCGAGAGACGCACGGCGTTCCCAACATATTTGGGATCAAGAACCGCTCCGATCACCCCGTTGATGGCAACCAACCCCAGACAGACACCGGTCACTCCGATGGCGCTGAAGTTGGGATCGATCATCGCCAGCAGAATAGGAGGAATCGACGCGACCAAAGCCCCGACGGTGGGAATGAAGTTGAGAGGGAAAGCCAAGAGTCCCCAAAAGGCAGCAAAGTCAACTCCCAAAACTTCGAGAAACGCCCAGACTGACAACCCGGTTAAGGCGCTGATCATTGTCTTCGCGATGACGTACGTTCGAACGTCGTCTCCTATGCCCTCAATATCGTCGATGAGAGGATGGTCTTCACCATAAGCTTCATGGAACTTCTCTCTGAATCTTCGCACCTCGACTAAAATGAACGCGCTCAAAACCAAGGTCAGTAAGAAGGTGCCAATCGCGCTCGTCACAGCGCCGACGCTGGTCTTTACAAAGGTCGCGCCTTCATTGAGCGCGCGGGGCAATAGATTCTGGACAACCTCAGTACGGATCCGCGCTCGCTGCGCCTTATCTCCAACCCGCACAAGCACCGCATTCAGAGTGTGGTCAGCCTGACGCACGAGCTCGTTTTGATACTTGGGTAGCTGCTCAGTCAGTGGCCCTGCGCTCGACAAGAATACAAAACCGAGGACAAGCACGGGTAAGGTCGCGATGGCTTCAGCGAAGATGATCGCCAATGACGTTGGGACACCTCGCCCCGTGAGCAGATCCACAAATGGCTTTAGCAGGAACGCTAGAAGGAACGCGAAGACGAGGGGAATTAAGATGGCCTTTAGATAGACTAAGATGAGCCCGATCAGGACGACCGCCGCTACCCTACCCGAGAGACGAAAGGCCAAGTTATATCGGGGCTTATCCCCAATCTGTGAAATCGGCTCCTCCATCGATTCGGTTCTCTCCCGCGATCCAACTCCTTCGGAGTTACCACGACCATCAAAACTCGTCTAATTTGCGGCGCACTGAACGGCACATGAACCACCCTTATTCCGCCTGCTCGACCTAGGGGTTCTGACAAAAAAAAGCGCCGCAGGATCCCTCAAAGACCCACTCCAAGCTAATCTGAGCAGGATCTTTGCCGCATAATCCGCTATACTCGCACCATAAGCCCGTGTTGTGAGAGGAGGCCAAGGATGCCAGGTATGAATCAACTTGGTGGCGCCCAGACCGTCACGCAGACGACAAGCACACCGCAGAACCCAGAAAATCAGCCGGCGCCGAGCGCGCAATCCGAGGCTGGCGTACAGGTCGTCCCGGACGACGCCGTACAGGGGATTGAGAACGTTAAGGGAAGTGACGCTGAATCTACCGGCCAAGAGTCGGCGGAGTCGAGTCGCCAGCGACGTAATTTTTCTCAACTCGCGAATGGACGTCGACGCAGCGTGGATCGGCGAACTGGCGCCGTCGTTGAGCTCAGCAGAGAGCGCGACATCGAAGCCGCAAAAGAGAAAGACAGAGCACGCCAACTGGCTGAAGTGGAAGAGCAAAACCGAGAGGCGGCGCTCACTAATAAGGACCGCCTCGAGAAGGCTCTCGCAGGTGACCTATTCGCCCGACCGATGAAGGTCGAGAGTAGGCCACAAGCTGTTGAGCGGGAAGCCGTTAAGCCTGTCACCACGGCCACCGGAGACCCGGAATAGCCTGGCCACTCGGAATCATCATCCCTAGAAGCTGACCTCACTCTCAACGGTGGGCATGTACATGCGCGCGGCGCGCGACGAGGCATTGTGAACATAATAAAAAAGAGCTTCCTGGTCCCCGCGTTGTGTGTGCTCTACATCGGCTGCGCCGAAGAGCTCCAAGACTCGTCTGTTCAAAGATTGACCTTCGACGCCCAGAGTCCAGTTGAGATGGACGCCGGTGCGTCGACGGCCGACCTAGGCAGAACCCCTCAAGACGCATCTATGAGATCTGATGGTCAGCGAGACGCCACCCCTGTGGCGATGCCTGATGCCGCGGTGCCCCCTGAGCCCCCCATGGACGCGGGCTTGGCGCCTGATCCTGGCGTTAACTCTGGTTGGATCGGCGGTCCATGCGCACGAGACTCAGATTGCACGTATGAAGACGCCTTCTGCCTTCAGGAGGGCGAAGGGTATCCACGGGGTCTCTGCTCTCTCGACTGTGAGCGCTTCTGCCCAGACCGAGACGGGATGCCCGTGACCTTCTGCATCGGTGACGTTACGGCAGGTGGGGCGTGCGTGCAGCGATGCGACTACGACGCCTTCGGCGCGAGCGGATGCCGACCTGGTTATCACTGCGAAACGCGCGAGCGATTTAACGAGTCCAGCGTGGGCCGCGGGGTCTGCGTACCCGGTGAGCAGCAATTCGAGATGATGAGCGAGTGTTTCGAAGAGCTGGATCAGCGCGGTGTCAATTACGACCAGGTCGCTCCGATCGAGGATATACCGGAGGACGCTCCGCATTTGCGATGTAGAGTCCTGGAGCCACTCATGCTGCAGAGCCCCGTGGAGGGCGTGAGTTTTCACTATCTCGAACGTGACCCCTCCGGTGTGCTCGTGTCGTGCCAACTCGCCATCGCGATCCACAAGATGAGCCAGCTGCTGGCTGAGTTACGGGTACGCTCGGTGATGCATATGGGCACGTACAATTGCAGAACCATCCGTAACCCGGATATCAACGAGGCGACCATCAGCCAGCATGGCTTGGGGACGGCCATCGACATCGGCGCGCTTACCCAAGAAAACGGCGTCGAATATAACGTTCTGCGCGACTGGGAACATGGCGTCGTTACAAACTGGCAGATAGATGAGTCCGATCGATTTACGACACAAAAGGGCCGTTTTCTTTATGAGTTTGCCCGCGCTCTCGTGATGCGAAGGATCGCTAACCTGGTCCTCACTCCAGAGTTCAACGAGCTGCACCACAACCACTTCCACATTGATTTGACTCCCGGGGGCTACGGCATCGCCGGGTTTTCTGGTGGCGACCCCTGCGGCCACTAACTCAGGTCCCCACCGATAGAGAGTCTCGCGGTGACTTCGCGCCACTACGTTCCATACTGAGGCTGACCAAGGTATGGTGCGGACAATATCGATAGACATGAGAGTGTCATGGGCAGGATCTACGATGACATTACTCAGACCGTTGGGCGGACCCCGCTGGTTCGTATCAATCGTCTGACAGAAGGGTGTGGGGCACAGGTTCTAGCAAAGCTAGAGTTCTTCAATCCCCTCTCGAGCGTAAAGGATCGTATCGGTCTGGCGATGATCGAGAGCGCTGAGCGCGAAGGCCGCTTAGGGCCAGGCTCTGTACTGATTGAGCCCACGAGCGGTAACACCGGGATCGCCCTCGCCTTCGTCGCAGCGGTCAAAGGCTATAAGCTCATTCTGACGATGCCGGAGAGTATGTCTGTCGAGCGTCGAGCCCTCCTGAAGGGCTTGGGGGCTCATCTCGAATTAACGCCGGCGGCCGAAGGTATGAAGGGTGCAGTTGACCGCGCGAACCAACTGGCCAAGAAGCTTGAGGGTGCTGTCGTTCTGCAGCAGTTCGCTAACCCAGCCAACCCAAACATTCATCGAATGACGACGGCCGTAGAGATCTGGGATGACACGGACGGCCAGGTCGATGTGTTTGTCAGTGGTGTAGGGACCGGCGGATCTATCAGCGGCATTGGTTCGGCGCTCAAGGAGCGAAACCCAAGCCTCAAGGTTGTGGCGGTCGAGCCATCGGGAAGCCCCGTGATCTCGGGTGGTCGACCTGGACCGCATCAGATTCAAGGGATCGGCGCTGGCTTCATCCCGGGCAACCTAGATAAAGACGTGATCGATGAGGTCATCAAAATCGATGACGAGGTGGCCTACGAACACGCACGGTCCCTCGCTCGAATGGAGGGCATACCTGCGGGGATCTCCTCGGGCGCGACCTGCGCCGCCGCTCTGCAGATGGCCCGCAGACCAGAGTACGCAGGTAAGACCATCGTTGTGCTTATCGCATCTGCAGCCGAACGCTACCTATCTACCCCGCTCTACCGCGATCTCGTCACCGAGTAATCCATACGTCTGTAGTTTTGCGCGCTGGCCCTAGTGCGTCTCAAAGATGTGCGTACGCGCCAGACGATAGACAGCCGCGCGAGCTAACGGAATGACGGCGTCCTGAGCACCCAGGACCGAGATGACGATCCGGTGATGTGTCTGCGCAGCTTCTGTGTACGCGGTGGTCACCCTTGGGTCGACGACCTGACCGGACCACACAACGACCGCATCACACCCCTCAACCCGGCTGCCGACACGCGCTGGAGATGAATCCTCATCCGCCGCTAAGAGACGCAGGTCGACGGTGCTCCCCTCGCTCAACTCTCTCAGCCGATCATGGACCGGCTCAGTCCCGCCCACGACGAGTAAGCGACGTACCCCCGCACGGCGACACTCAAGATTCATCTGAGCGAACCAACGGCGATCCTTCTGTCCTCCACAGACCGCGCAGTCAGTGTCGCGATCAACTCTCAGAGGGATGCGTTTCTCCGCCAGCGTTGTCCGGTTGCACAGAGAATCCGAGCACGTCTTCCTCAGCTGACGGTCAAAGATCTTCTCTAGAAAATCGGCGTCGATGTTTCTAAGCGCCTTCAAAAGCGCCTTAGCGGTCCTCTCCGAACTGAGCAGAGCTTGAAGCACTCGAACTTGGTCTTCGGGTGAATCTAGACCACGCTTCTTCAATAGAGCGCCCAAGTCATCGCCCGCGTGAGCGGCTCGCTCAAGCTCAAGCGCACGGGTGCGCCATGCCGTCTCACGCTGACGAGTCGTCTCAAGATCACCCATGACGCTGTCATGATCAACCTGGCGGTCTTCGTACTCACCTAACATCCCACGAACATCTGCGAGTTCATCGCGGAGCTCGGTGCACGTCGTCTCCAAGGTCTGGCGCTCATCAGTGATCTCCAAGAGCGCCTTCTTCTTCTGGGAGCGCTCTAAGAGTAGCCGGTCATTCTCCGCCTTAAGCTGGGCGAACTCCGCTCTGAGCGCATCGGCCCCAGCCTGCTCCCGCTTCTGAGCATCGAGCATCCGCTCTAAACCTTCGACCTTAGCTCGCTCAACCCGAAGGTCCTCTTCGAGCCGACTATTCGCTACATTTGAGAGAGCCTGACCGACCTCATCCATTCGGATTTCATTCACCGTTCGATCTAGGTCAGTCGCCTCGAGGGTCGGAGAGAAGTCGACGGTGTCGCCAGGCTGCCCAGGCTCACCGTCTGGTGGCATATGTCCATCGAGCAGCTCAGCGAAGGTCGCCGTGAGCCGTCGTTCAGCGCCGCCTTTAGCTTCAGTGGGGGTCTCGTTGACCACAGTGTCGCGTCGTCTTTCGCCGCCCCCACTAGTAGCGTGCCTCCCCACCTCGGTCACAAACTTGTCGTGGCGATGAGGAGAGCGCGTTTTAGACGAGGCTCGGCCTGCGCTAGATCGGCCACGGGCATGCAGCCCCAAGGCCTTTCTCGCCGCCTGAGCGACGTCCGCCCGGATCATGTCAGCACGACGAGCATTGGGATACCCGTTCGCCCTCAACCAATCCAAAACGGGCTGCTCCTGCAGGCCTAACTCGGCTGCGAGCTTGTACGCTTTGGTTTTCACACAACTACCGCAAAACTGGGTTAACGATTCATCATAGGGGGGGATTGCCGTCTTGTCACGACAACAGCGGGAAACAGCAGGATCAACCCTAGCGACTGTCAGGTGATTAGGTGGCTACCTGCGTACGCGAGTGAGGTGAGTCGTCGAACGTCGACCCAATACAACGACGCCGCCGTCGCCAACCAGTCTAAAGGCGCGCCCGTCTATGAGAGACGCGAGCCTCCGGGCTTCACCGCTGGGTTCGACGGACCAAAGACCATGTCGGTCCAACACGAGCAGACGTCCTTCCCGTACGGCCCGCACCTGAACGACATCAACAAAGCGACGGAGCACATCGTCTGTGAGCCACTCAAGCTCATCGCTCTCGGGTACCAAATAGCCAATGCGACCCTCAACTGTGACCACAGCCAGGCCATTAGCCGTGCCGCTCAACATGGCGATGGGTTCACTCGAGAGAGGATCGATCTGCCGCCACACCTCCCCACCATCCGTTGAGGTAAAATACCCAGTCCCATCAAGGTCCAGCCCCAGCAGATATTGCCCATCTTCGATCCAGATCGCTGATCTCAGAGACACTGAAGCGCTCGCTTCACGCCAGCTCTGGCCCAGGTCGGTCGAGATGAAGACCTGGCCGCTCTCGCACCCAAAGGCTGCGCGCCCGTTCTTCGCCACGAGCCAAGCGGGCGCACAATGATCCGTTGACGTCCCAAAACTCCAGGTGCGACCGGCCGAGTCACTCCACCTGTAGACGCCCGGACCGATGGCGATCTGAACCCCATCCATCTCAGCCAGATGCGTCAGCGGCAGTCCCCTCGTTCCAGGAACCGCATGCCAGCTGTGTCCTGCGTCGACAGAGCGATAAAGATCACCATGAACGCCGATCGCGACCGCCCTCATGGGATCAATGAAGAGCATATCCAGAAGCGGCTGGTCCAAGCCCATCGGGAAGATCCCGCGGCTGCCCATCGCGACGGCTATACCTCGAGTTGTCGATGCGAGGACTCCGCCTCGGTACGTGGCAAGCGCCCCCCGTAATGGGATAGCAGACTCCATCACCGACCAGCGGCGCCCCATATTCGCGCTGAAGATCGCGCCCGTATTCGACGCGTGGCTCGACGCGACGATTCGACGTTGCTTGTCGATGATCACCGAATGGTACTCACCGCTTCGGTCAGGTAGCACTGGCTCCTCTCTCCACGTTTGGCCGCGGTCTAGGCTGACAGCGATGGGGGCTTTACCCGTGCGGGCGCGTCCAGCGACAGCGAGCAACCCCTTGGCGTCTAGAGCTGCGTCGACGACCTCTATCAATGACGAAGGTCCATCAAAGGTCTCGAAGCTCTCACCTGCATCCCGCGAGATCGCGATCTCTCCCAAACCGAAGACGACCAACGTGTCGTGCCGAGCCACCAACGCCGTCGGAGCGACGACCGGACTGGGTAACATCTGGTAAGTTCCGAAGACGGGGTGGCCGACTCGAATCCGCTGTCCGACGATGGTAAACGCGCTGTCTCCAATGAAGTCCATCGTACGGCGCCCGTTCTGACCACACGAGTACGCTAGAGATGTCCAAGTGCGGCCCCTGTCCATGGACGCCAAGGCCACATCGCCCGACGCCGGGCACGCGATGATCCCACCCCTAAAAGAAAAAGAGCGGGTCAGCGCGGGGAGAGTCGAAGGGAGAGGATACCAATCGCCGAATGGGGTGGTCCGGAAGACGCCGCCGTTCGCCGAGACAGCTAGGCATTGTGCATCAAGGCAATGAAGGCCGACGATCTTCTCATCAGCGATCACTCGCCGGCGGAATATTCGGCCCACACCGTTGATGCCCGGCTGCCCCTGACCACCCTCTACATGGACCAAACGCCCCTCTGGGGACAGGTCATCTCGAAGGAAGGGTAACGCTACATTCTCTTCCTGCCCGCTCGGCTCAAACCAAGGCTCTAACAGCGGTTCATTGTTTGGAGATTCGGGCGGTTGACGCTCAGCCTTTGGACGCTCCGTGGGCGCGTAATAGCCGAATGGAGTCGTCGGACGCAGCTCGTCCGAGCACGCGGTTGCCATCGCGACTATCGATAAGACGATAAGGACTCTCTTGATCAACACCCCTAAAGGATACTGATCGAGACGCCGCTTCGCAAACGCGCGCGCCATCCTGTCGACGCGCTCACGCGAGGGGGGCCTACAAAATAATGAGGTGCTCGAGTTCAATTCCCTACGCGGCTCGTCCAGATCTTGCGTTCCCAGTCACGCGCTCCATTCAGCCCTGTGCGGGCTCCGCATCGATAGCCCCCTGAGAGACGGCCGCCGCTCGTGTGCCAACAGAGTCGTAACTCGGGGCTCGCGTTGCCTGTGTCACATGAGTTGCGTCGTACGCCGGTACCCGGACCGACAAAACCGATGGAGTAGCCGCTGCTGAAATACCAATCGACCCCATTGTGCGAAGTGAGGTTATTGTTTCGATCTCCGGTGTTCGTGAAGACCGAGTTCCGCTCGCCCATCGCGAGGAGCTGCCAGTTGGGTTGGCCAGCTTGACGGCAACCGAGCATGACGAACTCCCCGTTGCAGTTGTCCAAAATCGTCTGAACTTGAGTGTTCCGGTCACCATAGAGGTCAGCGTGACACACTTCCCAGCCACCGAGCTCTGCGTCCGGAATATTCTGTCGGATGCCCTCGAAGGCATAGAGTCCTCCACAGAAGCCCTCGATGCATTCAACCCCCTCTTCGCAGGACCGACCACATACGCCGCAGTGATTCCGATCGTTGATGAGATCCTGGCAGACGCCGTCGCACAGCCCATGACCAGCCTGCTCGCACTGGTCACCCTGAGCGGCACAACCATCATCAGCCGGCCAGTCGACCTGACCATCTTCATCATTGTCTTCGCCGTCGGAGCATTGATTGTTCGCGAACTCATCCGCTTCGTCGTTGTCACGACCGTTCTCACAGCCGACGTCACTCAGATCGACGAGCCCATCATCATCGTTGTCCACACCATCCGCACACCGTCTTGGAGGTGTGCCTTGCAGTCGCTCCTTACGGTCTGCCGCAAATCGACACCCTGGGTCGTCGGGCCAGTCGACCCGCCCATTGTTGTCGTTATCTCGACCATCGGCACATTCCGGCGGAAAGTTTGGATCTGTCTCATCCCCGCTACCCGCGGAGTCGCAGCCAGGATCACGAGGGAAGTCAGTGATTCCATCCTCGTCATCATCCAGGCCATTGGAGCACACCGGCGCCTCATCGTCCGGCTCTTCGCTTGGGTCTCCTGCTGCGTAGCAGCCGGGGTCAAAAGGAAAGTCCAGGAGCCCGTTCCGGTCATTATCAGCCCCATCGGAGCACTGTGGATCCAGCGGGTCATCGGTCTCGCTAAGATCCCCTGGTCCTGCGCAGCCTGGATCTGTCGGGAAGTCGATGTGTCCGTCATCATCATCGTCGATAGAGTTTCGGCATTGTCCGCGACGTTGGTCGTCCTCATCATCATCCGCGGCGTTGCTACACTGGGGCTCTAAGGGGAAGTCCGCGATACCGTCTTCATCGTTATCGACTCCGTCACCGCAGGCGGGTAACACGGCTGGGTCCTCCTCTGAGTCCCCCCCACGGAAGGCGCAGCCTGGGTCGTAGGGATAATCCGTCAGACCATCCTCATCATTGTCTTGACCATCGGTGCAGACGGGACCCTCGCCATCGGGGTCGACCTCGTCTTCGTCCTCTGCGCTTGAGCACCCGACGTCATCAAAGTCTACGAAGCCGTCTTCGTCATTGTCCCGGGAGTCGGAGCAGCCCGGAGGAAGTCTCTCGGCGTCGACGGTGAGTCGGAAGTTGCCTCCGATGCCGATCGAGGTGTCTACAAACACATAGTATTCGCCCGGTGGGACCTGCTCGAGGCTCACGGTCCCCTTGTTCCCCTCTCGACCACCAGCGTGACAGCCCATCTCCGTGTTCACCTGGCTGCACGCGCTGCGCACGTAGACCAAGGTGTTGGCAATGGTCTGCTCATTGTCGACGCTGAAGGTGATGTTGGCGTTGTACTCATTCACGTATCTATAGATGCGCTCGACGCGGTTCTGACCCCCGCAACTGCCATTGAAGTTATTGGACCCACCATCGGTGCTTCCCTCAACGAAAGGCTCTCCGTCTGGGAAGTCATCGAAGGGGATACCCTGTCCACATGAGTCAACCTCATCGTTGTCACTCGCCGAGCGACAACCGATGTCGAGAGGATAGTCGATGAGCCCATCATTATCGTTGTCTTGGTTGTCATAGCAGGCTGGTGGCTCTTCGGGATCGGTCTCGTCACGATCGCTGAGACGCGTGCATCCCGGGTCATGAGGATAATCGGTCAGACCGTCCTCATCATCATCCAGACCATTGCGGCAAGGAGCGAGCGGGACCTCTGCGATCTGGACAGCGAAGTTAGCCCCTGTGGCCGTCGCGCCATCCACAAAGATGTAATAAGCACCGAGCGCTGGCTCCTCAATACGAAGCTGGTTCGAGGCGACCCCATCGT
This sequence comes from uncultured Myxococcales bacterium, assembly GCA_937902595.1. GTDB lineage: Bacteria > Myxococcota_A > Bradymonadia > UBA7976 > UBA1532 > UBA1532. The sequence continues at coordinate 654 of CALELH010000613.1, read as the reverse complement.
TCAGAGGCTCCCGGACACAGGCGATCTCAGAACCACCGTCTGGGCAGTTTCTTCGAATATACAGGGCGGACTCTAGCGCGTTGTCCTCGAAGTCAGTTGTGACCTCAAGGGCCTCAACCTGGCGAGATAGATTATAATAGAAGATTAGCTCTGCTGAACCGCGTCCACCGCAGCTTCCCTCGTAAGCGAAGGTGCCCGATCGAGAGTCCCCACGATAAATGCGCTCATTAACCGCTTCGATGGCGGGTAACCTAGAGGTGCACTGAGCTTGCTCATTTGTATCGGCTCGACTCATGCAGCCGGGATCATCCGGATAATCGATCTGACCATCTCGGTCGTTATCATTGCCGTCCGCACATGACGGTGGAAACGGACCGTCCGTCTCATCGAGATCGCCGATCCCCACACATCCTGGATCGAGCGGGTAGTCAGTCTCTCCATCTTCATCATCGTCGCGACCGTTGCCGCATCCAGGCGCGTTCGCACCATCCTCCTCGTTCTCATCACCAGCAGCGCTGCAGCCGGGCTCCAAAGGAAAGTCTGTAATTCCATCCCCATCATCATCGATGCCATTGCTACACTGAGGCGCCTCCTCCTGGTCCTGCTCGCGGGGATCAGCCGGGCTGCTGCATCCTGGATCCATCAGATCCACGT
>CALELH010000612.1 GCA_937902595.1 uncultured Myxococcales bacterium | reverse complement strand
TTCTCTTCTCTAATAAAGGCGATCATTGGCTCGATGGCGTCAGGGCCGAAGCGCTCTACTAAGACGTCGGCCACCCAGCGCTTCTCTTGCTCGTTCTTTATCGTGTCGCGGAAGTTTACCCCGAGTCGACCGATCAGGGCGCGTATGGCCTCTGGCGTACCAAACGCGACAAGCTCTTCCATGGCTTCTTGCCGGATCTGTTGTTGCTGGTGCTCATTAAGCATGCGGCCCGCGATTTTGTTGATCTTTGCGGGGGTTGGCTTGTTCGAAAAGAAGTCAAAGAGGCCCATGTCGAAGGATTTCCTGAAGCTTGTTTCGCCGGACCATATCACACAGAGCTGTCTTTACGAACTGGTTCGACACGTCCGTCGGACGTCAGTCGAAAGCCGGGTGACGTGAGCCGTGATCCATCCTTTGGTAGCTGTACAGTGAACGTCGTTCCGCCCCCGTCGACAGGAGCTACGTTTATGTGGCCCCGGTGGTCCGCCACGATTCTGCGTGCGATGTTGAGTCCTGTGCCGCTGCCAGCAAAGTCCTCTTGAGGATGAAGGCGCTGAAACAGCTCAAAGATCCGTTCATGTTCCTTGGGGTCGATGCCGATCCCATTGTCACTAATGTCGATGCTCCAGTGAACCCCGTCATCGCGACAGGACAGCTCAACTGTAGGGACCGCGTGACGATTGAATTTCAAGCCATTGTCGACCAGGTGTTCGAAGACCAAAAGCAACCTGGAACGGTCCCCACTCAGGTCCGGCATGTTACCCCGGATGAGTACTTCGCCCTCACGTCGCTCTAGGACTCGCTCACGCGCCTCAGCGAAGAGTCCGTTTAGGTCAAAGGTGACGTTCTCGGCGCGGTCTCGCCCCGATTCTACGAGCCCCACTAGATCGTTGGCCAGTTGGTCGATTCTCTCGACGTTGATGGTGATGGTCGAGAGCATCTCCAAGCCACTGTCACCCAGATGCTTAGCGTAATCTTCCTTCAAGAAGGTCGCGTAAGAGTCGATACCCCGCAGAGATTTTCGGAGATCGTGAGTGATGGCATAGACCATCGCATCGAGCTCCTCATTGGCAGTCTCTAGACTCCGGCTATAGGCCCGAACCTGCTTCTGGCTTTGCTGCAGATTATTACCCATTTGATTAAAAGCTCTGGCGAGCCTGCCCAACTCATCGCCCCGATGACTGTCGAGTTCGATTCGGTAGCCGAGGGCCCCTGAGCCGATCATCTCCGCCCCCCGCTCCAGCTCTCTGATGGGTCGGAGCAGAATTCGGGCGAGGTAATCCGCTAGGAGGAGTACAAAGACAAAGGTCGTCACCGTGACGACGATCAGCACTCGCAGGAGTACGTGAAGAAAACGGTAGACCTGGTCGATGGGCGCGGTGATGTTTACATACCAGCCAGACTTACCCACTTGGGCGCCAGTCGCGAGGTAGGTCTCTTCATTATGATTGAACTCGATCGTGCGGCCGCGAATCTTTCTTCGGAGATCGGAGTCGGCCACGGTCCCAAGTTTGCTCTCGTCATTATGGGCAATGACGACGCCGTTTGGTGCCGTCAAGAATAGGGAGCCGTGGTCAGCGAGGGTCGAATGGCCGCGAAACATTCTTTGGGTGATCTCGTGTAGCCGCGCCGAGTCAACCGTCGCGCCTAAATACCCGACACGCGCGCCGTCTGCGCCGTGCAATGGAACGACAACCGTCGCGATGGGAATACTGAGCCCGTTTAATTTGGGCATAGGGCCGGCGACCACACCGCCTCTATCTTTGATGGACGCAAACCAGGGGTGATCCGAGAGTCGAACTGGGCCAGTGACGTTACGGTATGGAGATGAATAGAAGACCTCTCCATCATCCAATGCCAAGAAGAACGTCCCAAACTCTTCCCCAGCGAAGGACTCGAAGGGGGCATCTCTCCACTCATCAAGACTCGGTCGGAGCCCTTGGCCAGAACGAAGGGACGCTCTAATGGTGTCGTAATTGAAGTTCTCAGCCGGGAAGCGCTTTGCGATGGTGTTGAGGTCCATGCGGACGTGCTCGAAGAGATCGTCGAAGGCAGCGGCCGTCGACATCGCGCTCTGAGCGAAGTGAGCCCCTTCGGACTTCCTGCCTCGATCGAGGGCACGGTTTACGTTAACCATGCCGCTGATCAGCAGGGGCCCGAGACTGATGGCCAGCAAGACGAGGGTCACCTTCGCCCGCAGTGAGAGCCTGTCTAGATACAAAAAGCTGCTTTGATTGGATTCCGCCATTGGCTCCGTCCCCTCAGGTCACACATTGGCATGTATCTGACAAGATCACAGAGCGCAAGGTGCGAAAAAGCCTACGCGGGTCGCGAAGCTCGGGTTACACTCGCTCCGATTGACGCTTGCGTGCAGGCGAAAAACCGGCTAGTCAAATCGCCGTGGTAGTGGTTCGAGCCAATTGTGTTCGAGGCTGCTCATTAGGCGTTCCGCGCGGCTTTGCGGGGCCGCGCTGGGTACAGTGGATACCCATTTAAGCCTACGGATGTGTCACTAGGCAGTGAGTCGGTGACGCGTAGACTGAAGATTGAGTAGAGCGACCTTATTTCGTGACCGTGTATCCCAATTTTCGGGATGGACCGTACGAGATAGGGGTCTATGTTTGGCGATGACCACTGTCGACGCCGAGGACATTATTGACCATCCGGAGAAAGTCATCCGATGAAGATTCATGAATATCAAGGCAAGCAGGTTCTCGCTAAGTACGGTGTGACCGTTCCGCGTGGGCACGTTGCCTTCTCCGCCGATGAAGCGGTGAGCGCCGCCGAAGAACTTGGCGGTTCTATTTGGGTCGTTAAGGCTCAAATTCACGCAGGTGGCCGCGGTAAAGGCGGTGGGGTGAAGTTAGCACGAAGCCTAGAGGAGGTTCGCTCTATCGCGGACGAGATTCTCGGGATGACGCTGATCACTCATCAGACTGGGCCAGCCGGTCAGCTCGTGCGACGTATTTATGTCGAGGAGGGCGCCGACATCGATCGAGAGCTTTATCTCGGTGTCGTGCTGGACCGAGATAAGAATAAGATCTGTTTCATGGCGAGCACCGAAGGTGGAACCGAGATCGAGGTCGTCGCTGAGGAGCAGCCAGAGAAGATCCTAAAGGAGTGGGTAGACCCCATCGTAGGCCTCGCAGGGTACCAAGCGCGCAACCTCGCGTTTGGGCTTGGCCTTGAGGGTGCCTCGGTGCGCAAGGCTGTTAAATTTATGCAGGCCCTGTACACGGCCTTCATGGACAATGACTGCTCGCTGGCTGAGATCAATCCACTCATCGTCACGGGGTCCGGCGACGTCATCGCCTTGGACGCCAAGATTAACTTCGATGGCAACGCTCTATATCGGCACTCGGATCTCCTCGAGCTGCGTGATCTAGATGAGGAAGACCCGAAAGAGATTGAGGCGAGTAAGTTCGATCTGAACTACATCAGCCTAGATGGCAACATCGGTTGCATGGTGAACGGCGCCGGATTGGCGATGGCCACCATGGACATCATCAAGCAGTTCGGGGCGGAGCCGGCGAACTTCTTGGATGTTGGTGGCGGAGCGACCACTGAGAAGGTGACCGCTGGTTTTAAGATCATCTTGAGTGATCCAAACGTGAAGGGTGTCTTTGTGAACATCTTTGGCGGGATCATGAAGTGCGACATTATCGCCAACGGCGTAGTCGCGGCGGCACGTGACCTCGGTCTGACAATCCCGGTGGTCGTGAGACTCGCTGGGACTAACGTCGAGCTGGGTCAGAAGATCTTGGCCGAGAGTGGGCTGGACCTGATTCCGGCTGGTGATATGGCTGATGGGGCGAAGAAGATAGTCGCCGCCATCTCGAACGCGAACTGAGGGAGTACGTCGTGGCAATCTGGGTAAATGAAAATACGCGGCTACTGTGTCAGGGCATCACTGGCGCGACCGGTAGCTTCCACTGTAAGCAGATGATCGAATACGGGACGAACCTCGTCGCTGGGGTGACACCAGGTAAAGGTGGTCAGACCTTCGAAGGGACAGTGCCGGTTTATAATACGGTCGCTGAGGCTGTCAGTGAGACGGGCGCGAACGCGTCAGTTATCTATGTACCGCCTCCCTTCGCGGCGGACGCGATCCTCGAAGCGATAGGATCTGGGGTTGAGTTGATCATCGCGATCACTGAGGGCATTCCTGTCATGGATATGCTCAAGGTGCGGGCTGCACTCGATAACAGCCCCTCTCGATTGATCGGTCCAAACTGTCCGGGGATTATCAGCCCCGGGAAGTGCAAGATCGGCATTATGCCTGGTCATATCCATCGTGAGGGACGCATCGGCGTCGTGAGTCGGTCTGGAACCTTGACCTATGAGGCTGTCGGTCAGCTCACAGCACTCGGGATTGGGCAGAGCACATGCGTCGGAATCGGCGGTGACCCGGTCAACGGAACGGACTTTATCGACTGTTTAAAGGCGTTCAACGATGACCCTGACACTGACGCGGTCATCATGATCGGTGAGATCGGCGGTACTGCTGAGGAGACGGCGGCGGCTTGGGTCGCTGCCAATATGACGAAGCCGGTCGTTGGGTTCATCGCTGGAACGACGGCGCCTCCGGGACGACGTATGGGCCACGCTGGCGCCATCATTTCAGGGGGTAAGGGGAGCGCTGCGGACAAGATCGCTGCGATGGAGGCAGCGGGGATCCGTGTCGCAGCCACTCCTGCAGATATGGGGACGACGCTTCAAGCTGCCCTGTAAGCACCGTTCGCACCTCGCGAAGAACAAGAAGAGCGGCGCATTTGCGCCGCTCTTTGTTTATGGATTATCCCCGCTCGTCCCAATACCCCCTAAGTCGGCTAGAGACCGTCTATTTTGTTCCCTCTTGGTTCAGCTCGCTCGTGAGTCGCTAAGTTCCTTGTGCCCGACGGGTTTTTTGTGCATTATGCGCCGCCTTTAATCCGGCGCGTGCGCGCCCTTTATATGCGGAGTTATTAATATGTCGATTCAGCGTACTTTGAGCATCATTAAGCCTGATGGCGTCGCCAAGAACCTCGTCGGAGAGATCCTTGGTCGTTTTGAGAAGAATGGTCTGCGCATCGCAGGCACCCGAATGCAGTGGTTGTCCCAGCAAGAGGCCGAGGGTTTTTACGCCGTTCATAGCGAGCGTCCCTTCTTCGGAGAGCTCGTTGAGTATATGACGAGTGGCCCGGTCGTCATCTCTGTTCTCGAAGGCGAGGACGCCATTAGCCGGAACCGTGAGCTGATGGGAGCCACCAACCCAGCGGAGGCTGCGCCTGGCACCATCCGCGCCGATTTCGCCGATAGCATTGGCGTGAACACGGTACACGGTTCGGACGCTGAAGAGACTGCGGCTGTTGAGGTGGCCTATTTCTTCCGAAGCACTGAGCTGTGCGCCCGCGGTTAAGGCCTAAGGGTCGCTGAGGTCTCTCGAGCGCGATGTCCATACGCCCCACCATACCCGAGCGCAACATCACTGAGATGTCGCTCGACGCAATCCAGACACTCATGGAGGAACTTGGTCAGCCACGATATCGGGCTGGCCAAATCTATCGGTGGGTCTTTCAGCGCGGGGCTCGTTCACTCGACGAGATGACCGATCTACCCAAAACGCTCCGCGGGCAGCTTGCGGAGCAAGGGTACACGGTCGGACGGGTGAACTTGGGTAAGGTCGCCGAGAGCGTGGACGGGACTCGGAAGTTGGCGGTCCATCTAGATGATGGAGCGGCGGTCGAGACGGTTCTCATCCCGATGGGAGAGAATCAGTTCACGCAATGCCTGTCGAGCCAAGTGGGGTGTGCGCTGGACTGCCAGTTCTGCTTTACGGGGACGATGGGACTCTCGCGCCACCTGACCTCAGGTGAGATCGTTGACCAGGTGATCCTGGGTCGCCAGGTCTTGCCAGAGGGGGCTCGAATATCCCATCTCGTTTATATGGGGATGGGCGAACCCCTTCATAACTTCGACGCCGTGGTGTCTAGTCTGACGCCCATCTGTCACAAAGATGGTCTTGGCTACTCTCATCGTAGGGTCACCATCAGTACGAGCGGGCTGGTACCGCAGATCGAGCGTTTGGGTCAGACTGTCCCCGTAAACTTGGCCATAAGCCTCAACGCGCCGAATGACGAAATTCGTAATGAGATTATGCCCATCAACAAACGGTATAACCTCAAGAAGTTAATGGAGGCCTTGCGGGAGTATCCGCTGCCACCTCGCCGCAAGATGACCATGGAGTACGTCTTGCTCGGTGGGGTAAACGACAGCGCGGAGCACGCCCACGAGCTCGCGAGATTACTGAAGGGTCTCTCTGTGCGGATCAACTTGATCCCTTGGAACCCCTTTAGTGGCCCAGGATATGACCGTCCAGCGGAAGAGAATGTCCGGGCCTTCCAAGACATATTGTTGCGCAAGCGATACACAGTCACCGTTCGCGTGACCAAGGGCCTCGACATCGATGCAGCCTGCGGACAGCTAGGTGAGCGGCCCGACCCTCTGGTCCAGGTGACAGAAGGAGATATCTAATGAGTGAAGTGGTTGTAGGAGTAATCGGTGGCAGTGGGCTCTATGACATCGAGGGGTTCGCTGACGTAGAAGAGATCTCCATTGAGACGCCCTTCGGTGCTCCGTCAGATGCATACATCGTTGGATATCTCGAAGGCGTCAAATGCGTCTTCTTGCCTCGACACGGGCGTGGACACCGTTTCACGCCTAGCGAAGTGAACTATCGAGCAAACATCTGGGGAATGAAGAAGCTGGGTGTCCAGCACATCCTCAGTGTGTCGGCGGTCGGTTCGCTCAAGGAGGAGATTGCGCCTGGTCACCTCGTCTGCGTTGACCAGTTTGTCGACAGGACTCGAGGACGCGTAGAGAGCTTCTTCGGTGATGGGATTGTTGGACACGTCCAATTTGGTGATCCCGTAGAGGAGAACTTTCGGCAGGTCGTTTTGGGCGCGGCCAAGAGCACAGGCGCGACGACCCATGATGGCGGAGCCTACGTGTGTATCGAAGGGCCCACCTTCTCAACCCGCGCTGAGATTATTTTTCGACGATTTTGACATTTCCCAACCCCAATATACCCTCCAAATGTCACTTTCTGAATCTTAATTGATATTGTCCCCGCCGTGCACCCCACCCACCCATCCTATATCCAAGGGCCTGGGGCCCAGGCCTTGG